>CAZOSU010000055.1:0-11358 GCA_964582515.1 uncultured Acetatifactor sp.
GCGCTCCGATATGGTCCTCGTGTCCATGGGTAATCATAAAGCCCTTCACCTTATGAAAATTATCCTTCAGATAGGAAATATCCGGGATTACCAAATCGATTCCCAGCATATCATCCGCCGGAAACGCCAGACCGCAATCCACCACAATAATACTGTCTTCATATTCAAAGGCAGTAATGTTCATACCAATCTGCTCCAAGCCTCCCAGAGGGATGATTTTCAGCTTGGACACATTTGCCATATTCTCTTTTTTCTTCAACTCTTACCTCCTAAATAATACAGGCGTAGCAGAAAAAGCATGGTAAATCAATGAGGTTATTCAGACGTTCAGCAGCACCATTCACAGAGGCACCTCCGGTGCTTTCCTGCTGCTTCGCAGCTCTCCTTGCTCATGTATCGGTGCTCCTCTCATGCATGGCTGAACCTTTACTCTGATACAAACTCGATATCATCAAGCATACTTTCAAACACTCCTGCTACTGCTTCCAATTCCTTATCATCAGAAACGATTGTGAATATACCTTCACTCTCGCCATCCTTCGAAATATCCTTCAAGATGAGGGCTTCCCCGTCACCTTCTTCAAAATCCGTCACGAGAATATAGTTGTACCCGCCGATTCGGGTCTGCTCCAACACAAAAAACTCAACCGGTTCTTCTCCATCCGGATTAAATGTAACTTTTTCTAATTTTGCCATAGTTCATCACCTTTCCAATACCTGCAAGCTTTGGGGCCATGGGCACAAAGCCGCCCGGTGAAAAATCTTGTCTTTACGGATTTTTCACTGCTGCACGCTTGTCCAAAAAGCCCTGTAAAATCAAGGTTGCTGCAATCATATCCACGTAATCCTTGCGATTCTCCCGACGAATTCCCGCTTCCATCATGGCCTTATCCGCAGCCACCGTTGTCAGTCTCTCGTCCCACATGTGAACAGCAAGACCCGTTCTTCTCTCCAGCTTCTCCTTAAACTCCATGGTGAGAGCAACTCTCTCCCCTTCTGTGTCGTTCATATTCTTCGGTAGTCCCAGTACGATTTCCTCTACCTGATTCTCTATGATGATTTCTTCAATTCTTGCAAGGGTCTGGCGAAGCTTATTCTCCTCCTTACGGCGAATAATCTCCAGCCCCTGGGCGGTAATGAGGAGGGGGTCGCTAAGCGCCACTCCCACTGTCTTTGAACCGAAATCCAATCCCATGATTCTCATATGCTGTCCGTTCCTTACTTATAATCCTTGCCAAGCACTTTCACTACAGCCAAAAATGTAATGAAAGAGCCTGTTTCCAATGGATTACATATAATTGTTTTTAATATACGCTGTAAGTAATTCTTCCACCAGTTCATCACGCTCCACCTTCATGATAAGGCTTCTCGCCCCCTTATGGCTGGTGATATAGGTAGGATCCCCACTCATAATATAGCCTACAATCTGCTTGACCGGATTGTAGCCTTTTTCCGTCAAAGCCTCGTAAACAGTGGAAAGAACTACCTTTACCCCTGTCTCCGGCTCTGTCTGTACTTTAAAGTATTGTGTATTACTCAAATCCTGCATCCGGTTATTCCTCTCTCCGTATCCAAAAATAACGCCTATTATTGCATTTTACCATAATTGTCAGTAAACTTCAATGCCGCAAGTATTTCATCGGACAAAAATCCCTGTACCTGTACCACGACTAAGGTATTTGCCAGATTCTCTTCGGTTCTAAGTGCTACCTTCACGTAGTCCTTCGTATGCCCCACCTGATAGGTTACCCCATCAATTATTTTAGCTTCTTCAAACAATACCTCTACCGTTTTTCCAATATAGTACTTCCGATATTCCCCAGACTGTCTCTTTTCCATTTCCAGAAGCACATTGCTCCGTCTGGTCTTTATCTGGTCATTTACCTGCCCTGACATTACTGCCGCCTTGGTACCCTGACGCTTAGAATATTTAAAAATGTGCATCTCGTAAAAACATATTTTTTCCAGATACTCTACGGTCCGGGCAAACTCCTCCTCGGATTCCTGTGGAAAGCCCACTATCACATCTGTGGTAATTGCCGGTCTATCAAAGGCACTGCGAAGATTGTTTACACTGCGTAAGTATTCCTCCGTGGTGTAGTGTCTATTCATTCGCTTCAAGGTTTCATCACATCCACTTTGCAGCGAAAGATGGAAATGAGGACACACCTTAGGAAGCGCCGCCAGTCTCCTGCAAAATTCCTCCGTCACGATTCTTGGCTCAAAGGAACCGATACGGATGCGGGAAAGCCCCGGAATCTCAGAAATAAGCTCAATTAAATCAATGAGCTTGGAGCGACCGGAATAATCATGACGCCCCTCACTCTTTAATGCCTCCACGCTCTTACCTTCCCTCCAGGCATCCTCCTCAAAATCGATACCATAGGAGCTGATATGGATACCGGTGAGCACGATTTCCTGATAGCCTGCCGCTACAATGCCACGCACCTCATTAAGCACATCCTCTGCCTTCCGGCTGCGTACCCTTCCCCTGGCATACGGAATGATGCAATAGCTGCAAAACTGGTTACAGCCATCCTGTATCTTGATGTACGCACGGGTATGCTCCGTGGTCTTTTTCAGTGTCATCTCCTCATATTCAAAGGTATTATTCAAATCCAGCACGGTGGTATCATGAAGAGTCTTGTCCACCTTTTCCCCGGATAAAAGTCCCCTCTCTTTAAGATATGCTTCGATAATCTGAACAATTTCACCTTTTTTATTATTTCCGATGGCAAGGTCGATACAATCATCCATTTCTACGGCTTCCTTGCCGGACTGCACATAGCAGCCAATCGCCACCACGACAGCCTCGGGATTCTGCTTTTTCGCACGATGAAGCATTTGTCTGCTCTTGCGGTCCGCAATATTTGTTACGGTGCAGGTATTTACCACATATATATCCGCTTTTTCATCAAATGGTACAACAGTGTAACCATTTTCCTGTAATTTTTGTGCAACTACATCTATTTCATAGGAATTCACCTTACATCCCAGGTTATGTAATGCTACATTTTTCATATTTTTCCCCACTTTTTTTGTATTGTTTTATTCTTGACATTTATTTATCAAGACATTAATATGTACTCAGAAGGTATGACAAACATTAAGGAGGTAGTTCCAAATGAAAACAGTTCAGATTTCTTTAAACTCAATTGATAAGGTAAAATCATTCGTTAACGATATTACCAGATTTGATTATGACTTTGATTTAGTATCCGGCAGATACGTAATCGACGCAAAGTCTATCATGGGTATCTTCAGCTTAGACCTTTCTAAGCCTATCGATTTGAATATCCATGCAGAAGAGAATATCGATGAAGTGTTAGCTATCTTAGCTCCATACACCATCTAATTCAAATCAAAGATTTTTGAAAGGCGTTGCCAAAAGGCAGCGCCTTTTCTTTTACTTAACCCACAATAATCAGTTCATCAGTTTCCAGTGCTGTCTGTACAAGCTCGTCAATTTTTTCCTCTAAATACCTTTCATGCTTGCGAATCACGCTCACATTGGGCTTGGTCACCGGATGCTTTGCCACGAAGATGGTACAGCAGTCCTCGTAAGGCTGGATGGAGGTCTCATAGGTGCCTATTTTCTCAGACACTTCTACGATTTCCTGCTTATCAAAGCCAATGAGCGGACGATATACCGGAAGCTCACATACCTCATTGGTAGCCGCCAGAGAATGCATGGTCTGGGATGCCACCTGACCGATACTCTCGCCGGTAATCAGGCCCAGACAATCTGTCTTTTTCGCAATTTCCTCCGCAATACGCATCATGTAGCGACGCATGATAATGGTCAGCTCCTCATGAGGGCATTTCTCATAAATGTAAAGCTGAATATCGGTAAAGTTGATAACATGGAGATAGATGGGGCCGGTATATTTTGCCACCTGCTTCGCTAAATCCACCACCTTCTGCTTCGCACGGTCGCTGGTATATGGCGGTGCATGGAAGTATACCGCGTCAATCTTTACACCACGCTTTGCAATCATATATCCTGCTACAGGAGAATCGATACCGCCGGACAAAAGAAGCATAGCCTTTCCACCGGTTCCTACCGGCATACCGCCCGGTCCAGGAATAATCTGGGAATAAATATAAATCTTTTCACGAATCTCAATATTGAGCATGATATCGGGATTGTGTACATCCACCTTAAGCTCCGGGAACGCATCTAACAGCACCGCACCCATATCCATATTGATTTCCATAGATTCCTTGGGATAATTCTTACGGGCACGTCTTGCATGCACCTTAAAGGTCATATTCTTATCAGGATATGCCTCATCCATATAGTTTACAACGGTCTCACAAAGCTTCTCAAAGCCTTCATCCTCGGTGACAATAACGGGGCAGATACCGGTAATACCGAATACCATTTTTAAGTGATTCACTACTTCGTCAAAATCAAACTCACTTTCCGCATCAATGAAGATACGACCCGCCGTTTTGTGAATGTGGAACTTTCCTTCACACTTTTTCAGTGCATACTTAATCTGCTGACAAAGCGCATCCTCAAAAATATATCTGTTCTTACCTTTAATACCGATTTCGGCATACTTTATCAAAAAAGATGTGTACATAAATTTCCTTTCCTCCCTATTTTCGGGTGTACTTACGTAGACTGTTTAACAAATCATACAGGGTTTTCAGTGTATATTCTACCTCTTCCAGAGTAGTGAAAACAGAAAAGCTGAAGCGAATGGTGGAATCCCAGTATTCCTTCTGTAATCCGATTGCTTTTAAGGTTTCAGAGGTCTGTGGTTTATTGGAAGCACAGGCGCTACCGGCAGAAATATAAATTCCTTTGTCCTCCAGTGCATGCAGCACCACTTCACTACGCACACCGGCCATGGATACGCTTACCACATGGGGGGCAGTGCCACGGTGGCTTCCCTCATCAGGAAGAAGTCCGTTCACCTGAATACCTTCTATTTTCTGCACATTGGTTATAAAATATTCTTTGATGGTGTAAAGTCTTTCGATATCCTGGTCAAAGGTCTCATACATCATCTCTGCCGCCTTCGCCAGACCTGCGATACCGGGCACATTTTCCGTACCGGAGCGCATATTTTTCTGCTGACCTCCACCGTAGGTGATAGGATTTATCTTCACCTTATCCGCTACGTACAAAAAGCCCACACCCTTGGGGCCGTGAATTTTGTGACCACTGACGCTCATCAGGTCGATTCCCATACGCTTGGGCAGGATTTTATATTTGCCAAATGCCTGCACCGCATCCACATGGAACAGTGTATAGGGGTTTATTTTCTTGATTAATGCCCCCGCCTCTGCAATGGGCTGCACGGAACCGATTTCATTGTTAACAAACATAATGGACACAAGTATGGTATCCTTCCGCAACGCCTGCTTTAATTCTTCCAGACAAATCCGCCCGGTTTTGTCCACTCCAAGGTAGGTCACCTCAAAGCCCTGGGACTCCAGATATTTGCAGGTCTGCAAAATAGCAGGATGCTCAATCTTTGTGGTAATAATGTGCTTTCCGCGTCTCATATTTGCCATGGCACAGCCGATTAAAGCGGTATTATCGCTTTCCGTACCGCCGGAGGTAAAAAGAATTTCCTTTTCATTTACCTTTAAAATTCTGGCCAGCGTTTCTTTCGCATATCTTATATAGTGCTCCGCCTCTACACCCTTTCTATGCAAGCTGGAAGGATTGCCGTATTCCTCGCACATAATGTGGGTCATCAGCTGCGCTACCTCCGGATACACCCGGGTGGTGGCGGAATTGTCCAAATATGCTTCCATATTTCCTACGCCTCACTTCTTATCTCTATAATATTATTTTATGCCCGTCGACTTTTTTCGTGCGTCAGTTTTCCAGCAGATACATCAGCCAGGACATAATAGTAAAGCCCGCAGTTTCCGTTCGCAGAATGCGCTTTCCTAACGTGATGGGCGTCACACCCATTTCCAGTGCCGTTTGCACTTCCGTTTCTTCAAAACCACCCTCCGGTCCGATAAACACAGCAATACGCTGGCCCGGCTTCACCTGCTCCAAAAGTTCCTTGGTCTTACGGATATCCTCCGCGTGCTCGTAGGGAATCAGCTTAACATCAAAATCCTGCACGTAGGAAAGTGCCTGCTTAAAGGTCATCACATTTCCGATCTGTGGAATGATTCCACGCTTGCTCTGCTTGGCCGCCGCTTCCGCAATCCCCTGCCAGCGGCTGATTTTGGCTCCGGCCTTTTTATCATCCAGCTTCACCACACAGCGCTTTGTAGCCACAGGGATAATGCAGTGGACACCCAGCTCCACATTTTTCTGGATAATCAGCTCCATCTTGTCCGCCTTGGGAATCCCCTGGAAAATCACCACCTGGGCCGGCAGCTCATTACTTTCCTCGAGGATTTCCAAAAGCTCTAATACCACGCTGCTTTCATCCATACCGGTGATAGCACAACGATATTCCTTGCCATCCACGCCGTTACATACCGCTACCTGCTCTTCAATTTTCATGCGAAGCACGTTTTTGATGTGATTCACATCACTGCCGGTAATTACTGCCGTCTTTGCATCTATATTGATTTGATTTGGTTCTACAAAGAATTGAAACATTTTTCCTCCTCGGGCAGGAACTTTGCGCTCTGCGCAAATTCCGCGTACGAAGCTATAGATAATCTTGGAACGCGTCCTTTTTCGTTCTTATATTATCTCTTCGTGCTAGTGACAGAAACCCATTCTCCCTGGTAGGTCACTTCCAGCACTTCCAGACCGGCAGCCTTCACGGCATCCACCACGGTCTGCTCCTTATCATCAATGATACCGGAGGTGATGTAGATAGCACCCTTTTTCATCTGATTTACGATGACAGGGGTAAGAGGCACCAGTACATCTGCCAGAATATTGGCTACGACAATATCATACTTCTCATAGCCCACCCGGTCCTGAATCTCTTTATCACTGATGATGTTACCAATCATCATTTCAAAATCTTTTACATCAATATTATTATTCTTACAATTGTCTGCCACAGCTTCCACCGCACAAGGGTCCAAATCCGTACCCACGCAGTGCTTTGCTCCAAACATCAGGGACAGAATCGCCAAAATACCGCTGCCGGTTCCCACATCCAACAGCACGGTCTCCGGGGTAATATACTTACGAAGCTGGCGGATACACAGCTGAGTGGTCTCATGCATACCCGTACCAAAGGCGGTACCCGGGTCGATATGAAGCACCATTTTCTCGCTATCCTCCGGCTTAATATCCTCCCAGGATGGAATGACAAGGATGTCATCTATATAAAACTGGTGGAAATATTGCTTCCAGTTGTTAATCCAGTCAATATCCTCGGTTTCATCCACGGTAATAGTACCTTCGCCGATATCCATCCAGTCACGGATGTCATTTAATTCATTTTCTACCGATTCCACAATGGCCGCCACCTCCATGGGTTCACCATTTACCTCAAGGCTGCCATCATCCTTCTGCTCCACGAAAAAGCTCAGATATGCCACACCATCATCCTCCGGACCATCCGGCAGAATATCCACAAACATCTGCTCCTTCTCCATAGCTGTCAGGGGAATCTTGTCCTCAATCTGGGCTCCTTCAAAGCCAATATCATAAAGGGAGCTAATGATGATATCCTCTGCTTCCGTGGTTGTTTTAATTCTGAATTTTGTCCATTTCATACTTCTATCCTTTCCGGCACCCAAAGACTCTTTTCTCATTTTTTCGCATAATACAGCTAGTTTACATAGTCGTTTATATCATAACGCAAAACCATGTGCTTTGGCAACTATCGTTTTGCATAAAATGTGGTTGCGGTATGTGGAAAATGGTGGTGGTATGTGTCGGGGACGTGGGGGAGGGGATATGGTGGTTTTTATTTTGCAGTCTCCGATATTTAAGATTTTCTAAGATTGCTGCATAAAGGCTGTGAAAGGTGATGCGTCGGATGCAATGTGCGTCCATGCACAGTGCATCCTAATCCGAGCATCCGTGCTCGGATTCCGCTATATATCGGGCAGCAATCTAAGAAAATCTAAAATCTCTTTATATGCAAAATAAGAACCACCATATCCCCTCCCCCACGTCCCCGACACATACCACCACCATTTTCTCCACAGAAAAAGCCCCGACTTTACTGTCAGAGCTTTTATATATAAACTATACCAGCAATTCAAAAATATCGGCATCATCCTCCACGCAGCTTAGGTAAATCTCTTCAAAGGATTCGGTCATATAATGGTCGGAGTCCATGAAGACATCCTGCTTTAAGTAGAAGATGACTTTATTAATAAAGGCTTCCTTCTGGCACAGGTCCGCTTCGGATACGAAGAAGGGACCCAGCTTTTTGTTTTCCGGAATTCTGGCAAGGTGGACATTTTCGGAAGTGCGCCTTGCTTTGTTCTGCTGCTCGATAAGGCGGTTTACCAGTCTGGCAAAGGTGGGCCAGTCTCTGGAAAGCTTTCCCTCGTAGTATAGCTGGTCTGCATAGTCCTCCAGTGGAGTGCCTCGGAAAATGGCGGTCAGTGGCTTTCTTCCTGCAAAGGTTTCGTATGGGTGGGACCATTCCTCCGGGAGGTTGTCGAAGTTAATGCGCACATATTCCAGCGCAAAACGACGTTTGAAGGCACTGTCCAGCACGAAGATATTTTCATCGGCAGTGTTCATGGTAGCGATAATATTAAAGTTGGGCGGAAGCCAGATTTTTCCTTCCACAAATATATTTTTCAGTCCCGGGTCACGGAAGAAGTAGTTGATGATATCAATATTGGTGATGGCATATTCACTCCTGCCACCCTCCTGTCTGTCCAGAAGCTGGAACAAGTCGCCGAAGATGGCCGGCGCATTTCCACGATTGATTTCCTCAATCACAAGATAGTAGGTTTCCTTGGGATTTAGGAATGCCTCCTTTAAAAGTACGGTAAAAGGACCCGCCGCAAACTGATAATCCAAGGGTCTGTCCGCCGTCATAAGGGGGCGGATGCTGCCCACAAAATCTTCATACCGGTAGGTAGGGTGGAAAATCACTCGCTTACTATGAGCGTCCCTCTGCATTTTGTCCGGGTAAATCTTCTGAATCATCTTATTCACGGCATAGGACTTGCCGGTACCCGGAGCACCGTAGTAAATGCGCTGAATGGGTGTCATTGCCACTTCTTCATAGTGGAATTCCTCCCCACGATACTCGTTATATATGTCCTGACTAAACTTCGTTTTCTGGTAAAAAGGTGCTGCAATGTCCGGTGCTGCTTCTCTACCCGCATAACGTAAAAATGCCTGGTACAGCTGCATGGCAACTAAAAGGGTACCATTGCCGGATTCTCGGTTCACACGCTCAAAGTCATGGCTGTGAATCAGCTTCTCATAGGTAGCATCATACTCGATGGGGTCTTCAATATAAAACAAATTTCCCGCAATAAAAGGCTCTATGCGTGTACACGCCGTCCTAAGAGCATGGGAATACGCAATGATGGCATTGTCCGTATAACGACGCATCCCCTCATCATTAAACTGCTGCTTTAACCAGTCACGAAAACTCTTTTCCACCTCTGCACAGGAATTGCCCATAAAAACCCCTCCTTACACCTTTTCTTTAGTATGCTACATTTGGAAGGGTTTGACAATATAAAGTATGCGGAAATCTGTGGGCTGGTTCTGAATGACTTGCACCTTCTACTTTTTAGCTTGAGTACACTAATTGTTAATGAAAAAATAGAGAAAAAAGAACGCTTTGTATAGAACATATGTTCATTTTATGTTATAATATAAATATATAACCTGGCAAGGAGGTCAAACCCATGATTATCAAAGCAAATGGTACAGAAATTTCGGTATTGCTTTCATCTGAACAACAAAATGATTACATTTCCCTAACAGATATCGCCAAATACAAAAATCCTGATGACCCAAGAATCGTTATCTCAAATTGGTTAAGTTCCTACTCTACAATTGATTTTCTCGCCGCATGGGAAACTTTATACAATCCGAATTTTAACCGTATGGAATTCCATACGGTTAGAAATGAACCCGGACGATTATTTTTAACTGCCAAGCAGTGGATCGAGCGAATGAATGCAATTGGTATAACCTCTCACGCCGGACGTTATGGTGGAACTTATGCCCACTCAGATATTGCTTTTGAATTTGCTTCATGGATTTCTCCTGAATTCAAGCTGTATATTATAAAAGACTATCAACGTCTTAAAACCCAAGAAGCAGAGAAGCTCACATCTGGATGGGATAGCAAACGTGAACTTTCCAAAATCAATTATCGCATACATACCGATGCCATTAAGGAATTTTTAATTTCACCGGAACTTACTCCGCAAGAAATTAATTATAAGTATGCCAGCGAAGCAGATATGTTGAATATGGCACTCTTCGGAAAAACTGCAAAGCAGTGGCGCGATGAAACCGGTAACAAAAAGGAAAATATGCGCGATTATGCAAGTGTAGAGCAGCTAATCATATTAGTAAATATTGAAAGCATGAATGCTGATATGATTCGTGAAGGCATCCCTATGAGCGAACGACTAAAAAAATTACGTAATGTAGCTTATTATCAAATGCAATCTCTCGCCCATAATAAGAGCATCGAACGAATTAAAGATAATTTAGTCGAAAGTAAGTCGGATAAAAACGCATAACCAGCAAGAAGCTGCCTTATAATGGGCAGCTTCTTAAAATTAGACTTACTTCCAGAATTTCTTTTTCTTTTCTTTTTCCTTAGGCTCATCGTCCTCTTTGGATTCCTTGGTGATATTTTTTGCAGCGTTTAAGCTATCTCCGGTCTCTGCATCGAATTTCTTAAGTAAATCCTTTGCTTCGCGGGATAACTTATCAGGCACCTGGATCACTAAGGTTACATAGTGGTCACCACGCACCTCCTTGTTACGAAGGGTGGGCACACCCTTGCCCTTTAAGCGAACCTTGGTATCGGTCTGGGTTCCTGCTTTTACATCATAAACCACCTTACCATCCACGGTGTCAATTACGATTTCGCCACCCAGTGCAGCCACTGCAAAGGACATAGGCACGGTAGAGTAAATATTGTAATCCTGTCTCTGGAAAATCGGATGACGACCTACTACAACCTCCACAAGCACGTCACCTCTGGGACCGCCATTGGTACCCGGCTCGCCAAGACCGGAAAGGCGCTTGCACTGTCCGTTATCAATACCCGCCGGGATATCCACAGCATAACGCTTTCTCATCGGTACATAACCGGTTCCGTTACAGTCGGTACACTTGTCACGAATCACCTTACCTGTTCCACTACAGTCAGGACATGCCTGCACATTACGGACAGTTCCAAAGAAGGACTGCTGGGTAAATACCACCTGACCCTTACCACCACACTTAGAACAGGTTTCCGG
>CAZOSU010000056.1:0-11309 GCA_964582515.1 uncultured Acetatifactor sp.
CCATAGGGATAACGGACTTACCGGAAAGACCTACTCTCTTAAAGATAGGGTCAAGCACAACGGTTGCACGAGCCATATAACCACAGTCCTCTAAAAGTGCAATGAGGAAGTACATTACCATTACCAGAGGAAGGAAGCCAACTACAGCACCTACACCACCGATGATACCGTCTACTAACAGAGACTGTAAGAACGGATTTGCATTTTCTACAAGTCCTGCAACCCACTCCTGGAAGGTTTCAATCCAGCCAACCAAGGTATCCGCAAGGAATGGTCCAAGGGTGGACTGTGAAATATCAAATACAAGGAACATTACCAGAACAAATACCGGAATTCCGATTACCGGATGAGTAAGGAACTTATCAATCTTATCCTGTGCATTGGTATCCTTGGTAAGAACTGCACGCTTCTCAACATCCTTTACAATTTTGTTTACAAACTCAAAACGCTTTCTATCCGCTGCCTCTACCTCAGCCTTATTGGTTAAGTTGATGTCCCCCTGCTCATAAGGAGCCTTCTGACTCTTACCCTTTAATGCTGCTGCGGCTGCTACAACTTCCTTTAAGCCATTGTCACCATTTACCGTAGATACCGTCTTGATAACCGGACATCCCAGCTTCTCAGATAACAGCTTTTCGTCAATTTTATTGTTCTTCTTCTCATTAATGTCACTCTTGTTTAAAGCAACTACTACAGGAATACCAAGCTCTAAAAGCTGGGTAGTAAAGAATAAGCTACGGCTGATATTGGTTGCGTCTACAATGTTGATGATTGCATCCGGATTCTCATTCTTAACATAGCCACTTGTAATACTCTCTTCTGAAGTAAAGGGAGACATAGAGTATGCACCGGGTAAATCGACTGCGATTAATTCCTCCGCTCCGTCACAATAAGCCTTTTTAATAGGGCTTTCCTTCTTTTCCACGGTAACACCTGCCCAGTTACCTACCTTCTCATTTCTTCCGGTCAAAGCGTTATACATAGTTGTTTTACCGCTGTTTGGATTACCGGTTAGTGCGATTCTCATACTGCATCCTCCTTAATCTTTTCACTTACTAGAATCTACCTTTTGTTAGCATTTTCTAACCATTCATGATAAAAAATAGTGATAGAAATCACTATTTTTAAACGGATATGGCTTCCGCTAAATCATTGTCAATATTATATCGTCCGTCCTTAATGGCTACCACACAGCTACTCTTTTTACGAGAAACTACCGTAATCGTTTCACCGCTATAGCATCCTAAAGAAAAAAGAAAAGCATTCAAGTCCTCATCTTCCGTTACAATATCCTTGACTACGTACTCTTCACCCACATTAGCATCTAATAAAGTCATTTCTTCCTCTCTTTCATAGTTAGCAAACTCTAACTGCTTCATTGAGTGTAGTACAAAAGTTAGCATGTGTCAACCATTTTTTTCCACAAAAATTATCGGTATATAAGAAACCTGTTTATCCATTATATTCAATAACCTCTTGTGTGTACTTTCTTCCCTTGTCAAAGGCCATTCCTGCATTTACGGTATGCTCCTCCTTTGCGGCATACCCCCTTCACCTCCGGATAATGGATAGTCACCAATAACTCACATAGCCCCAAACGCGTCAAAATCATCCATGGTAATATAATCCTGATAGAGCTTGCGTACCTCCTCACAATCCAGCGGTCTGTCGTAGAAAATCAGCTCACATATTGCTCCTTCAAAGGTATCCTTATAGATATCCCCGCCAAGCAAAAGCCTCTTTGGGAAATACAGAGCGGGTACATCCTGGCAATATCCCACCTCTATACTGTCTACATACAATATGGCTTTTTCTTTTGCAGAATCGTAAGTCATAACCACATGATACCACCGGCCCTCCTCCAGGGGAAAAGCCACGGAATCACACCATGCATCCAGTCTTCTTCTATCCCTGATTCTATAACAGGACTGTCCCTGCTCGGATAACGGACAAAACTGGAAAAATCCATTCTCATACTCCGCAAATATGGTTGCCACCCACTCATTCAGCCTGTCAACCTTCACCCAATGTGATACGGAAAAATTATCATTATGCATGATTCCCACTGGAAATTTCACGCAATTTTCCTGAGCTCTTCCCCCATGAAAATGTATCCCCTTCACAGAGGGTGCAATCCCCTTTACATATTCACATTTCTCACCAAGAAATTCCCCTTCAAAACGACCGTCCTCTGACAGCAGGTTATCCTTGAAGTTAAATTTTATGATATCCACGGAAACAACAAAATGGGAATTGGTAAACTCCTCAAACTCCTTAACCGGAATGGGCTTTGCATAATAAAAGCCCTGGGCAATTTCACAACCAAAGCTTGTTAAAAACTCTAACTGCTCTTCGGTTTCCACACCCTCTACCATGACCTTAAATTTAAGTTCCTTACAAAGGAGAATAATATTTTTAATAACCTTCTTACCTCTGTCACTATTGGTGGAAAGCTGTAAAAACTCCTTATCAATCTTAATAATATCCGCCGGAATGTCCTTGAGCATATTCAGCGCAGAATATCCCGAACCAAAATCATCAATGGACACAAAAAAGCCGTACGTTTGCAATTTGCCCACCACCTGATTTAATGTGGTTACATCTGCCAGATACACATTCTCCGTAATCTCAATATCCAGCTCCGACGGCGAAATCCCGTATCTCTGCGTAATGGTAAACAATTCCTCAACAAAGTACTTCCGAAACAAATGTAAACGAGACATATTTATAGATATGGGAATGGAAGCAAAATCTCTTCCCTCCGCATGCCATCTGGCCTTAATCCTGCAAAGCTCCTCAAACATATACATATCCAGCTGCACAATAAAACCGGTATCCTCAAAAATAGGAATATAAATATCCGGCCTGCGGATTCCGTCCGTAGGATGAAGCCAGCGTGACAACGCCTCCGCACCATACACTTTGGAAGTAACCATATTTACCTTGGGTTGCAAATACAAGTGAAACTCTCCTCTGTCAAGGGCTGCTTGCATTTCACTTTCAATCTTCTGACGTAATTCCATATCTATCATAATCATAGCCCCCTATCTTCTCATTGTGCAGACCTTCCTTTACAAAAAAGCATACATAATGATTGATATCACTACTATTATATCAGAAAATCTTACAGAATTCTCCCCTTTTTTCATTATTTTTCAGTATTTTTTACATTTTTGTAAAACTTTTTCCCAAGAAAAGCTACTACTATCACACATCCAACTCCCAATATCATCCATGGGATATAAGACAATGCATTACCTCCTGCCTGTTCCCTGCTCTGAAACAGAAGGCTCTGAAACAGAACAATACAATCCACGCTTGCCGTGGTTCCTGAATATAAATTATCCTCCGATGTCATTACCAGCTCTGTCAATTCATCCTTTTCCACATCATAGCGATAAAACTGCACCACCGCCTCCGGTTCCGCATTCGACGGAGATAAGGGAATATGTAAGGTATATTCCGACACAGGCTCTACCCCTGTATCCATCTGGTAAATAGTCAGGATATCCTCTTCCCCGGCTCCCAAAAGGGAAGCTATCTGCTGATATTCCTCCTCACCGGCATCCATGGCAGTGATCTTCAATATGGGTGCTTCTGCCAGATTATCACTTTTCTTCTCGCCATAATCCGCTGTAACAAAAATACCGCTGGCAGCGTCCACCACAGAAAGCAGCCCCATATAGGAGCTTCTGCCACGATTGGCATTTCCCAGAGTGGATAAATCACAGCCTGCACCACACACAATCGCTTCTGTCCCATGTACCTGTTCCCACACTCCCACGGACCGCATAGCAATAATCTTAGCCAAATTAGGTAACGCATTTTTTACATCCTCCGGCTGATTGGTCCGGTTCATATAATACACATTTTCTGCCAGCTCTTCCGATGCTGCCTGATAGATTTCCTCCTCCATCGCTTCAATAAAAGAGTTGAAATATCCCGGTTCATACACCTTGCCGGTATGCTCTACCACACCACCCAACGTAGCGATTTTTGAACAGTCCTCCATATACCCCTTAAAATTCTCCATAAGGGTACTATTTTGATAAATCACATTAAAAAGTGGATAATCCTCATAAATCTTATCCGCTCCTTCTGCCACACCCCGGAACATCACCTCAATATCATAGTTCGCCGTAGACTCCGCTTCGCTGGGGAAATAGCATCCGAAGCTCAAATCATAATCCCAAGGCAATAATAAACACTTGCCATTGGTGTCAATATACAATCCGAAATTCTGCTTCTCCGTGAACATATTATCCATTTGACACAGCCAGCTGTGGGCAGCAAAGTAACGTACTACCTCATCCACATCCATTACCTGCTCCAAAAGCTCCAGATATTCAGGACTGTTTACATCGATGGCATTTCCTTCAAAATCCACGCCTTCGCTGAGACAATTCAATCTTCTGACCCACTCCATTACCGTGGGCAGCATATCCTGCACATCCTCATAGGTCTCCATATCATGCTCCCAAAGGGGCGCATCGTCGTCCATAAGCTCATCGTATAGGAAGGTTGTTCCCGTAGGCTTACACAGATAACTGCTCAGTTCATCGTCATCCACTCCCAGATACTGCTCTAAAATTGGCTCATCAAGAGATTCCACCATGGCGTACACGCCATAATACTGCCCGTTCATGTAAAGCTTCGCCAGTCCATATTGTGGCGTAGGCAGTCCCATCTCATCCATCAGCTTTAGAGCAAAAAACTCCTTCATCATAGATTTATCAAAGAAAAAATTGTTAAAGCTGATTTTGTCCACTCCGTAGAAATTCTGCTTTTTTCCATAATCAGCCTTATTGATGTATTTCCCGAAATTAATGGTAAAGGAAAACCTGTCACTTCCCGGATTATCCGTAAAAGAATGCTGCAAGGTATAGTTTCCCTTGGTTCTAAGTCCCGGATACCCCAGTGTCACATCCCCGATGGTTACACTGTCAGCCATCACATAGGGCTCCTCTGTTGCATTCTGCAAAAGATAATTCAGATTATCCTCCGAAATTTCAATAGAAACGGTCTGCAGGGACAGTTCCGGAAAATAGGAGTTATACGCCCCTTCCATAGCTTTTTTATGCACAGTCTCATCTACAACATAATCCCCCGGTGGCTGATTATTCACCATATCCTCCGTGATTTCCATATCTGCGGTTCCATGAAAAATGGCGTCCTCGTCCCATCGGCCGGGGCCAAATCCGCCACGCCCCCCGGCAGCCTCTGCCGGCAAAGATGGAATAAGAAGCATCGCTGCCATAATCCCTGCTACTATTCTGTTTTTCTTATGCGCTCCAACCATTTTCATCCTACGTCTCCTGCATCCAATGCCTTGAAAACTATTATTCCCCTATAACTGCCGCCATCCATATAATATCCACAAACTTTCCATCAATATACACATCATCCTTAAGCAGGCCCTCTTTCACAAAACCAGCCTTTTCATAGCTCCGCACCGCTGCTTGGTTTCCGGACAATGCACGCAGATATACTCTGTGCAGCTTCTCCTCCTCAAAACAATAGCGAAGCATAAGTCTTGCAGCCGCTGTTCCTACACCTCTGCCGCGAGCCAAAGCCTCTCCGATAAAAATCCCATATTCTGCCTTTTGGTGTTTTCTGTCAATGTCCCTGATGTATACAGAGCCAAGGGGCATATCTGTGGCAATGTCACAGATAATCATCTGTACCACATCCCCTGTCTCCACCTTCGTCCTTATCCAGTTCTCATGACTCTCCCTGGTAAAAAGCTCCTGATAGATAAAGTTCTTTCGTACCGCATCACTGTTACGCCATGCTACAATCAAATCCGTATCCTCATATTTCATCCGCCGCAAATAAATCCCCACAGCCTCATCCCCATAGCTTTTCATATTGCACCGCCTCTCTTCCTACAATCCATACATAAAGTATGTGGTCCCCTGCAGCAGCTTCATAAAAAATTTCACACCACAATAAAGCTGATAAGCAAATACCACGCCCCCCGCACCAAAAGCGATTCTGGCATAAAGACTCTCTTCCAGCTTTTTGCTAAAGGCCCACCATTTCTCAAAGCTATATATCATTAACAGGAAAATAGCAAAGGCATATCCCCACACGAAATTACCATCCCGGGAACGGGCTCCTGTCTCCACCAGACAGAGTGCCTCCAAAAAGCCCACACCGGCAATGCTCCAAACAAAAAAATACCGCTTATCCTTCCACAGCTCCTTTAACGAAAAGAGCATTACAACCACAGGAAATGCCACGGAGCAGACCACCGCCAGCTTAGGTCTGTCGGCATGAAGAGAAAAGGTATACCATGGGTCAAAGGTAGTTCCGTTTCCAGTCTCTGAACCAAATAAAACTATGCTTTGCCACAGCACTACACAACAGGCGGGAAGCACCGTACTTCCCAGAAGAAAGATTTGCTTAAAGGGCACCTTCTTAAACAAATCAATTAGCAGCTTCACCGCCAAAGCCGGTGCAAACACTGTCAAAAAGCTGGGTTTTATGCCCGTACAGATAAAAAACAGGCCTGCCATGATAATCCACTGCTTTCCTGTGACTTTCTCCTTGTAATGTGCCTGCAGCTTTTCATAATAAAGGATGCAGGCAAGTGCTGCCAGCTTCATGCACTGGTAAGTGGAATTGTGCCACAGATTGCCGGACTGATAGCTCACATAAGGATAATATCCTGCCAGGGTCAAATAAAAGGGCATCACAAAATTCAGTGTAAATGCCCCCAGCATGGTTACAGCACAGGACTTTTCCTCATTCATAATAAGCTTTAAAAGCTTTTCTGTCAGTATAATGGTGAGCACCGTCACCACAGCCAAAAAAAGTGCAATGAGCGCCGTCCCACCGCCGCCAAGAAAGTGCAATACCTTGTATACATAGGCGGTAAAGCTGTAATACCAGCCATCATCAATAATCATACTGATATGATAGGGTAAATCCGACTGAAAATACCGGTTATTATCATCCAGGGGCTGTATTGACTGCATGTAGAACAAATACAGGCACAAGCCACCGTATACCCACAAGCTTCCCCACCAGAGGATAGACATCTTTTTCTCCCTTTTATTTACATCCTTTTCCACAAGCCTCTACTCCTACTATACTTATCACGGCACATTTTCCGATTATAAGGGACATTATATCACAGAAGCAATTCACCATACAACGTTTACTTGATATGGAGCACTTCATAGCCGGCCTTTTCGATGACCGTACGGATTTGTCCATCACTTACTTCCTTTTCCATGGATACCACTGCCTGCTTTTTCTTTAAATTCACTTTGGCAGAGACTCCCTCCATCTCATTTAACCCGCGCTCCACCCTATTCCTGCAGTGGTCACAGGTCATTCCTTCAATCACTACCGTTTTGCGCGCAACCACATTCTTTAGCTTCTTTTTCTTTGCCTTTACCGAAGAGCCGCCTCCACAACAGCCACTCTCTCCCTTAAAGTGCTTGCTTGCAGAATGAATGCCTACAATTACCATTACCACCACAATACCAATAATAACCATATTTTCCATAACTAATCCCCTTTTTACATTACTCAAATTTTATAACAGCCATGTCCCATGCATTTACATTTGTTAGCTTCATCTAACTATTTATTTTATTCTATTCCTCTTCAAAAAGCAACCGGTTATCTCCCACCCCAACCCTCCAAAACGTCTCCCAAAAACAAAAAAGCAATCATGCCTCAACCTCCGTTGCCAACATGATTGCCCTATTATTTCTGATTGTATTTTGCAACCCACTCTGAACGGCCAGGTGCACCAGTCTCTATCTGACAGGTATTAAGTGCCACTACATGGATATAACTCTTTTGTCCCCTTGTTTATTCATAGAATAATGTGCTGACATCAAGCTTACGCTCAATCATACCCGCCTCATACATGAAATCAGCCGTGCGCTGAAATCCCTGTCTGTCCTCCTCTGTGATTTTTGTGGAAAAATTGTAGTATTCCACCATTTCTTCCACAGCAGTTAATTCCAGGTCAAGGGCTGCTGCTACAATCTCCATCACCTCTTTTTCGTTTTCACGAATGTAGACTGCAATCTCCTCCTGCACCTGCGTCAGCTTCTCAATTACTTCAGGATATTTATTGTAAAATTCATCCGTAACAGCTACCACTATGATTGCATCAATAAGCCCTTCTCCATCCGTAATCAGATGGTAGCCCTGCTGCCTGGCCTGATATGCAGTGGCGCCTGCAACCAGAGCTACATCAATGCTTCCGCCATCCAAGGCTGCTTTTGTCTCCGGAATGGACATGCTTACATAATTTACATCATCAATGGTCATATCCCCAGTTCCAAGATAGGATACAAGCAATTCATGCAGGTTTGTTCCGGCAGGACCGGCAATGGTCTTACCACGCAATTCTTCCGGCGAAGTAATGCCCTCCTCCCGGGAATACATGCAAAATGCCTTTGGCGAACGACTATACATGTTCAGCACCCTGATATCTGCATCATTTGCCGCAGAAAGAATTACAGAGGATGCACCCACCCCATAAAGAACCTGTACGTCACCGGATGCCAACGCCTGCGTCTGGTCAGCACCTGATGTCAGTTCTGCATATTCTACATTGATACCCATGTCCTCAAATGTACTTTTAAAAATTCCTTTTTCTTTTTCAACAATCGTTGGTACATTTAGCGGAGCTGTTACATAGGTAAACACCAGCTCCTTTGGAGGTTCATTCCCCTTTGCGCCACCACAGCCGGTTAAAACTGCCGCCACCATGCATACTGCCGTTACCAGACCAATGAATTTCTTTCTCATAAAAACCTCCTGAATAAAAATAAACAAAACCTCTACAAATCAAAATGCTCAATAATACTTCTTTTTAATTCAATGAATTCATCCGCAAGAAGATTGCGCTGCTCATTATCTGCCTCAATTAAAAATTCCGATTTAACCTTACCATTTTCGATAACTATTATCTTATGTCCCAGAAGCAATGCTTCGTCAATACTATGGGTTACAAACAAAATGCTTACATTACGGCTACGCTGTAAATGAACCAATTCCTTCTGCAACTGGCTACGCGTAAAATAATCCAACGCGGCAAAGGGCTCATCCATCATAACAAAAGAAGGATTATAGGCCAGCGCTCTGGCAATTGCCGTCCTCTGCCGCATACCACCGGAAAGCTGATTGGGATATGCCCCTTCAAAGCCATTCAAGCCAACCATATCAATAATATTTTGAATCATCCCATTATCACATTCCTGCTTCTTCAATCCAAATTTCACATTATCCCAAACATTCAGCCAGGGCATCAGACGCGCTTCCTGAAATACAAATGCGGTTTTATGAGAAACATCAAATTCTATCTCACCTGCATCCACATCCTCCAATCCGCCTACCAGCCTTAAAAGAGTCGTTTTTCCACAACCGCTTCTGCCAAGAATCACCGTAATTCTCCTCTCAGGAATTTGCAGATTGATGCCATTTAGAACATTAATTCCCCGTCCGTCTACGGTATATGCTTTTTGTACGTCTCTCAACTCAATTCCAGCCATTTTCACCCTTTCCCCTGAATAATTTCATGATAACAAGCCCAAAAAGCTTATCCGTCACAAGACCTACAATACCAATGACGAAAATACCCACAATAACCTTATCCGTGCGTGACATCTGCTGTGCAAACAGAATCATATGACCAAGGCCGGTGGAGGCCGCCACCATCTCTGCCCCGATAATCGCTCTCCAGCTATAACCCATACCAATCCGCATACCCACAAGTATATCTGCAAAAGCATAGGGCAGAACTATCTTCCAAAACTTTTCAAAGGAGGTATAGCCAAAGACATCTCCTACCTCCAGCAGACGCTTATCACAGCCTGTGAGACCTTTTACAATGCTTAAATACATGGGAAAGAAGGACGCCAACACGATAATAATTGTCTTAGTGTTTTCGCCGATGCCACACCACAGAATGAGCAGTGGTATCATACTCAGCGGAGGTACATTTCTGAAAAAATCCACAAGATATTCATAATATTTTCCGGCAGTGGCCACAAAATAGCGGAACATTCCCAGAACAAAAGCCAACCCAAATGCAATCAAAAAGCCTTTCAGTACACGTCCAAAGCTGATAGCAATATCCGCATACAGCTCGCCGGATTGCAGCATTTTCAGAAAACTGCTAAATACCTTGGCAGGCGACGGAAGAACATAGGGATTAAAAATTTCAAGACTGCTCACCACAAGCCATGCAGCTATGATTATTATGCTGCCAATAAAGGGGCTTAGCATGCTTATCAAATGCTGCCGCTTTTTGCCTTTTACCTCTACAGTCTTCATACATCACACATCCTTATACCATCACCGTTATGACATCCCTCTTTGCAAAATAACATTTCCACAAGCTGTACCTCATCCGGTATACCATTTTTCAGATAATCCCGTATTGCTTCTTCTCCTGTAGCGGAGGCAGTTTTTATCTTCAGCTCCGAAAAAAATCCGGGCGGTATGGGACTTTTTCCCAGCTCAATATCCGGCAGCTTTCCACCGATGGATTCCACAAAACGATTCCACGGCACAAACCAAGTATCTTTCATACCAAGTGCATTTCCCATGTCCGCAAGGGCTCTGCAGGGCGTCGTAATCACCTTTTCCTCCCCCTGCAAATCTTCCCGCCGGCTGATTTCCCGAGCACAATGAATGAGAATGGGATGAATTTGTGGAACGGTCACCTCCGAAGTAATATCCAATTCCTCAAGCACCTCCTTGATTTTGGGGCATCTCATATCCATAACCGTATATGCTGCCCGCTCCACAGCCAATTGGTACTTTTCCTTTACAACAGCGGGCCAGTCAGTGGATACATCAATACGTTTATAACCATGCTGCCAAAGGAATTCGTTCAATATATCCGTTTCATACATACTATCGGTTACCGGATTAATCCAGATATACGCCATAATAAATATCCTCTCTAAATATGATTGTGACTATGAAAACGGTAATTCTTAAAAAAGTTAGCTTTACCTAACTACGTTCACAAAGAGTATCACACACACATTGGGATGTCAATCATTCTGACCGCTCCAATTTCTGGCAATAAAAACAAGGGTGGCCAAATGGCTTCGTATGTAAGAAACCGAAAATTGTTATAATCTTTCAATGGCAGCTCTGCATTTGGCTCAATGTTTTTCAATTGGATTTCCGAAAGCGGATATTTATCAAATACATTCGTATCCTTATGATAAAACAAAAGATTCTCCCTCTCCATTTCACGACCATGTGACACTTCTGTATTCCTGTCCGCAGTCTCCGCAGAGCAGTAAACCGGTAAGGGCGTATTC
>CAZOSU010000057.1:0-11259 GCA_964582515.1 uncultured Acetatifactor sp.
CCCGGGGCACGTAGCTCATCTCCAGTTCATATTCTCCGGCTTCTAAATCAAAGGCCATGAAACACTCACCGAAGGTGGCCGGCTCTGTCTCTACTCCATTTATCCGCACCATCCAGCCTGCCTCATAGGGCACTGACAGTATAAGTCGACCGGCACCCTCCAGATGCAGCGTACCTGCAATGTGTCTGTCATCATAGGAGACATTCTCCAGATGCTGTGCACTTAAGATATCCACCGCCTGCGCCATCACTTCCTGATTCAGCCGGTAAATTCCTATGGACATTTCGGGAGTTGCATCCTCCTTGTCCCCATTTGAAAGCTCCAATGTCTGGTTCTTTGACAGATATCCCAAATAAAGGATGCTGTCCACCTTTAAGTCCTTAAAGCTTTTTTCTCCGTTGAAATTTTTTACCGCTATTTTAGAAGTACCGCTTCTGGTGATGACACCATAGTAATAGCCATCCTCATTAGCGGTCACCGCTATCCTCTCGTCCACGTGTCCATCATCCACACGCTCAAACAGCTCCTGCTTTATTCCCAGCTCCTTGACCATCTTGTTCTGTAGAATGATGGGATTTGAAATTTCACTTTCCATCAGCTCATACCCTACAGGTGCCACATATCCAAAGGGGAGTGTGTAGGTACACTGATACAAATTCACATCTTCTGTAGAATCTATGAGACGATACAGCATTCCCTGCTCCTGTCCTGCCAGAAAATCGTCCTGCTCCATGCTGTTTCCATCCCCAAACATATACCCTACATTTAACAGCGCGGAGGTAAAGGGCGTGGCTCCGTCAAAGCAGTAATATACCTTACTATGACGCATTCCCAGCTTTTCATACAGATTTGCCACAGAGGAATTCAGTGTGGAAGAAAACAAGGATGCAGATGGGTATCCTGCCAGCTGAGAATCGTTCTTGGTCATCCTTTGGAAAGCTTCTACTCTGGCAAATCCCTGTTCCTGCTCCAGTACGGTCTCATACAGCGTGCTGTAATCATCCATCTTTCCCCAAAAGCTTTCTCTGCCATACACCTTCACACTGGTGTAGCCTGTATTGGCAGCCGCCTCTACAGCTCCCACCATAAGGAGTAGGGCAATAAGCGGAATGCGCCAATCCTCCTCCTGCCTTGTGCGGTAAAAATAAAGTATCACACCATACATAACTGCTACCGCTATAGTTGCAGGTATCACCCAGACTGCAAATGCATCATCCGTTACAAATTTTTCACAAAAAATCAGAAATGCCACACCGCAAAGAGTGGCTTTCACAATACTCTCCGGCTGTATACTGTCCATATGCTCCATCACCTCATACGACATCAGCAAAATGAGAAAAATGTAAAGAAAGGACTGTCTGCCCGGCAAAGAATCCGGATAATTCAAACCATGCCAGATAAAGTCCAGCACATTAGTAGAAAAGCTAATCAGCATAAAACCTGCCAGCGCAAGGTGGCAGAATCTTCTCCGAAGGGGAATCTCCTTACAGATTCCATAAAGGGGCACCAGTACAAAAACAATCACACCGCAATATATATTGGGCCAGTGGTCCAGTCCTTTTTCCGATTCCACACAGATAGCGTGTCTTGCCAGCTCGTCAAGAATGGAAAAGTATGATTTTATCTCCTTCGGAAAGCTTACCGCGCCAAAATCCGTGGTAATAATGGCACAAACCTCCGGCACCAGCAGCACTGCTGCCAGACCACCCGCTAAAACGGAAAACCCTGCAAAACGAAGGATAGTCCTCATATTTCCCTTTTCCGTGATAAACAATACCCCGAAATACAGCACCAAAAAAATGCATATCATTATGGAGATATAATAATTCATAAAAATACAGCAGCCAAGGGTCACGGCATACCAGATACCCTTCCCCTCTTTTACCAGCTTCTCCAGACCGTACATCACCAGCGGAAATACCCACACCGCATCCAGCCACATGATATTGTAATTGTAGGCAGCCATATATCCGGACAGGGCATAAAAGGTGGAAAAAAATAATATCAGCCACGAATCCGTCTGAAAATGCTTCTTTAAAAACAGTGCAAAGGAAAAGCCGCACAATCCCACCTTCACCAGCACGATAAATGCCACCACTTCCAACAAAAACTGCTCCGGAATCAGCAGTGTCAAAAGGTTAAAGGGACTGGATAAATAGTATACAAACATGGCCAGATAATTGGACCCAATTCCCACATTCCAGGAATAGGACAGGTTTTCCCCTGCCTGCACCTTATCTATCAGGGACTGCAGAAAGGGAATGTACTGATGATACAAATCCCCCGTCAGAAATGCCATTTCCCCAAAGGGGTATATGCCGTTTCCAATGTACAATAGCAGCATTATCAGACTGGGTATCCCCCAGGCCAGAAGGAGTCTAATATCCCACTTTTTCATCTCGCCCCAAATCCTCACTTAAAAATCCATTTCTGTCAGGGTGATACATTCCCCTGCACCTAAGGTAATCTCTTTCCTGGTATTTCCATAACTTACATAGGTATGTAATGGAGACTCTGCCCTCAGTACACACTCCTTTAACCTTCCCTTTTCCCAGGAAAGGTTTACTGAGGCATTTCCCTTTACTCTCAGACCGCGTATACTTCCTTTTTCCCATGCGCAGGGAAGTGCCGGAAGCAGTACAATACGCTTATCCGAGCTCTGAAGAAGCATCTCTCCCATTCCCGCTGCCCCGCCGAAGTTGCCGTCAATCTGGAAGGGTGGATGCTTATCAAACATATTGGGGTAGGTTGAATTGGCAAAAAGCTGCTCAATATGATGGTACGCCGTCTCCCCATCCCAAAGCTTTGCATAATGATTAATAATCCATGCACGGCTCCAGCCGGTGTGACCGCCGCCGTGGGAAAGTCTGTATTCCAGTGTCCTTCTGGCTGCTGCCGCAAGCTCCGGAGTCTCATCCATGGTAATCTGCTCCGAAGGATGCATTCCATAAAGATGGGATACATGTCTGTGTCCCGGCTCCCACTCTTCAAACTCCTGTTGCCATTCCAGAATACGTCCATCAGAGCCGATACAGGTTTCCTTCAGCTTTCCCTTTGCTTCCTCCACCCGGGCCATAAATTCATGCACATCCCAAATCTCAGCCTCTTTAAGAGCCTCTAAAACCTCATTGCTCAGAGCCCCTGCTGCCTCCAATTCCTGCAATGAAGCGATACACTGTGAAAACAAATCTCTCAAAATCTGATTATCCATGGTCACGCCGTAGCTGTTGGCACCCTTCTCGCCGCTTGGAAGAATAAACGTATTCTCCGGTGAAACGGAAGGACAGGTCACCAGATAGCCATCCTTTTCCACCAGAAAATCCAGGAAAAACAGCGCCGCCTCACACATAATTGGGAACTGCTTTTGTAAAAATGCAATATCCTTGGTATATTGATAATGGGTCCACTGATGAGTACACATCCAGGCTGCCCCCATCACCCAGTATGTACCGGGAATCCATAAATCCTGAGGTGCACAGTCTCCGTGAATATCCGTGTTGTGATGGCACACAAAGCCGCGGCAGCCGTACATCTCTCGGGCTACCCGGCGTCCGTTTTTCACCATCTTCTCTATGAGAGCAAATAAAGGCATATGGCAGGAGGACAGATTCAGATTCTCCGCCGGCCAATAGTTCATTTCCGTATTAATGTTGATGGTAAACTTACAGTCCCAGGGCGGTGTCATATCCTTATTCCAGATACCCTGCAGATTGGCTGCCAAATCTCCCTCCCTGCTGCAGGAAATAAGAAGATATCTGCCGAAATCAAAAAACAGTCCGGAAAGGCCGATATCCGCCTTGCCTTCTCCTGCCAGACGAATCCGCTCATCCGTGGGCAGAATATCATATTTTTCCGCCCCCTCCAATACCAGCTCACAGGCGTCAAAAAGGCTCTTATAATCTGCCTCATGCTCTGCCAAAAGCTGGTCATACCCAAGCAGGCAGGCACTTTCCATCCGCTCATCTATGGCCTTCTCCAGCATTTTCTGAAGACAGGTCTGCATAATCAGCTCTTCCCTCTCCAGGGAGCTGATTTCTTCTACGTCAAGGAGCTTCTCAACTCTCCCCCGTCCATAGTCCCTATATATACTGTATGCCACTTCCTTTTCTTCCCTGGTATGATGATAAGTGGTATCTACACCAAAAAGAAGCATTACCTCATCCGCCTCTTCTACAATGATACGTTCTCCCACTACCGATACCCTGCCTCCCTTATGTAAGGCCTTGAGCTTCATGCCGAATTCATAGCCGCCCCTGCCAAGGTTACCACGTAGGTAGATTTCATTTTCGCCACTCTTTTCAACGCCATCAAAGAATTTCCAGCGGTCCATTCCTGCCCAGAAATTTAAGCTCCCCGCCTTACTTGCCCCAAACCGCATCACAAGAAGATTTGCAGGCTTTGATGTAAAGTAGGTTCTCTCATATGCCACACCGTCCTTTACAAATTCCGCTCTTGCCAGTGCACTGTCCATAATCAGCTCTCTGCAGTACTCCCCGGCTCCCTCCAGGCCTTCAAAGCCTATGGTAATATCCCCTAAGGTCTGGGTGGGATGCATACTGTTGGGACATGCGGACATTGCTCTCCACATAAGTTTTTCTGCCTCTGCGATTTTTCCATCGAAAATCAACTGGCGGATTTTCGGCAGATTCTCCTTCATATCCGGGTTAATGCGATTCACCGGTCCGCCATACCAGATGCTCTCCTCACTGAGCTGAATATGCTCATATTCCACACCTCCATACACCATGGCTCCCAGACGTCCATTTCCTAAGGGAAGAGCCTCCTCCCATTCCTTTGCCGGCTTTGCATACCATAATTTACTCATTTTCATTCCCCTTCTCTATTGTTCTTTCCTAATAATTTTATCTCAGCCTTCATACGCTGCCCCATCAACTGGAACAGTCCTTTGGCAAACCGCTTCATCATATCTCTGGTCTCCGGATTAACCTCCTTCATGGCTTCAATGATACCACCCACACT
Organism: uncultured Acetatifactor sp.; assembly: GCA_964582515.1. Lineage (GTDB taxonomy): Bacteria > Bacillota > Clostridia > Lachnospirales > Lachnospiraceae > Acetatifactor. The sequence continues at coordinate 4,981 of CAZOSU010000057.1, forward strand.
CCGTTTCCAGTCCGCAGCAAAATCTATCAGATTGTCGGCCCGGGACGCAGAAATAATCTGATACATGGTATCCACAAAGCTGTGAAGCTCCTCCTTTTCCAGCCCCAGAATAAACTCATTCATGGTCCGGTCCATAAACTTCCGGTACTGGGTTATATCCTGAATATACTTAAAGCTTCCATTCTCTGTCAGCCAGGTATAGGGGTCATGCTGGGCAAGGCCAAAGCCCTTACTGTCCACCACCAGATAGTCCATATTCTGCTCAAAAATCATTCCCACCAGCGAGGAATGTGGCAGAATCTTTACCGTACGCCGGGCAATAGCTTCAAAATCTCCCTTTTTCAAGGTTTCCGGACGAAAGCCCGGTCCATCCATACTGTAGACCTTGATAATTCTTTTCTGCACTTTTTTATTACAGTTCATAGCAGCATAGATTGCCAGATTGCCGCCCTTGGAGTGACCACCCACATAAAAATCCTTCTTCAAAAAACCGGTCACAATATTTAAATACTTCACGCTGTACGCCTGACCGGGAATCGGAGAAAGAAAGGCCATATTAAAATCTTCCTTCCACCCCACAATACTCTCGTCGGTTCCCCGGTAGACGATATACAGGGTGCCGTCTCCCAAAATACAGGTAATGGCGGAAAACTGCGTTTCCCACTCCTGCTCAATGATATTGATATAACAGTTCACCCTCATATCACCAAAGCGCCTGCTTTCCCGCATGGCTTCAAACAGTGCCCTGTTCTCCTTCTCATAGCGCACATCCGCATAAAGCTTTTCGTAATCTTCGTTGTCAAAAATGTCCTGCAGTGTCACCGATGGCTTATTCTCAAATAGCTCCGGTACCATCCCGTCAAATTTCAGATACGCAAACTGGGAGAGCACTAAAGAGTCCACATCATTTATCCCCTTCTTGGAGAAAGGTGTATGACCATATTCTTTTACATAATCGATAATCGTTCCCGTCATGGGCCACTCCTTTACACACCTTTTATTGTACCATATATTTCCACTTGGAAATACCTTCAATTTTCTTCCAAATCAGCATTATTATATTGACTTACAGGTTTCTTCGCAATTACTTTCAGAAACATTTAATTTAATCTTTAGAATCCTGAGATTTCTTGGTATAATACTAACATTAAAATATATAAGGGATGGAAAATCATGAAAAAAACATCGACAAAATCAGCGTCTAATATTTTTTGGCTATTGGGCATCGGTGCGCTGCTCCGCATTCTTTTTGCCATGTTCCATACAGGCTTTATCACCGATACCGCCTGTTTTGCGGCTTGGGCAAGCCGGGTATATGAAGGGGGCATTTCCGCATTTTACTCACCGGATGTCTTTACCGACTACCCGCCGGGATATATGTATATCCTCTACATCATAGGCTTTATATCCTCATGCCTTAAGCTGGAATACTTATCCCCCATGCATCTTCTGCTCCTGCGCCTTCCGGCCATCCTTTGTGACCTGGCTGCCTGCTACATCATTTACCGCATGGCCTCTAAGCGTTTTACAGAGCTGCACAGTGTGATACTGGCAAGCCTTTATCTTTTTAATCCCGCTGTTATTATGAATTCCTCTATCTGGGGACAGGTGGATTCGGTATTTATGCTGGCGGTACTGGTAATGGTGCTCCTTTTGATGGAAGGAAAAAACATTCCCGCCTATTATGTGTTTGCACTGGGAATTTTATTAAAGCCACAGACCCTTATTTTCACACCGCTTCTTCTCTTTGGCATTTATGAGAACGTATTTGCCAGGGATTTTTCCATGCCCAAATTCTGGAAAAATCTCCTTAGTGGTCTGGGTGCCATCGCTCTGATGCTTCTTATTTGTGTACCCTTTGGTCTGGACAAGGTGTTTGCCCAATATACAGATACTCTCAGTTCCTACCCCTACATCTCCGTCAATGCTTACAATTTCTGGGCACTGCTTGGTAAGAACTGGGCAAGTCAGGACACTGCCTTTTTGTTCTTCACCTATAAGGAGCTGGGTACTCTGGTAATTGTAGTGCTGACCATGATTTCAGCGATTATTTTCCTAAAGAGAAGGAAGTCTGCAGACCGCTACTTTGTGGCCGGCAGCTTTATCGCCCTGACCATGTTTATGTTCTCCGTGCGTATGCATGAGAGATATTTATATCCGGTAATGCTGATGCTGCTTATGGCCTTTGTCATGACCGGCAGCAAATATCTACTCTATAGCTATCTGGTGCTGACTGCATGCCATTTCTTAAATGTATGGCATGTACTAAAATTTTATGACCCTGCAAACTACGGTAATCTTCTGGGTGCCATCTCCATACTTTCTCTGATAATGGTGCTGGGCGCAGCATATTATTATTTCAGCCTGTATAAGGTGATGACAGACAAGGGTGGGCAGGCATTTTCCCTGCCCCAGTCCAGAGTCTCCCAGACTACCGGCAGCAAAAAGAACGCTAAAAGGCTTTCCGCTGAGCCCTCCAGGGAGAAAATACCATTTACCAAGGTTGATGGCGGCATCATCGCTTTTTTAGTGATTTTCTATGGGTTCTTCGCCTTCTATAATCTGGGTATTACAAAGACTCCGGTGACCGAAGAAGCCGTTCCCAAGGGAAGCACCATCCATCTGGACTTAGGCTCTAAGGACGCCACCACTCTTTGCTGGTATCTGTTAAATGAGCAGGACATTACCTTCTCCCTAAGCATCACCGAGGATGGTGGCATGCCCGCCATCCAGCAGTCCGATGTGGTATTTAAGAGCGTATTTAAGTGGGACAAGGTAGAGCTGTCCCAGCCCGTCTCCATTATTGATTTAACCAATGTGACAGAGGACGCCGTTATCGGTGAAATCGTGCTTCTGGACAGCGTGGGCAACATCATTACCCCTGTAAACGCAGACAGCTACCCTGCACTTTTTGATGAAAACAACCTATTGCCCGACACCTTCGACTACATGTCCGGTACCTACTTTGATGAAATTTATTATACCCGTACAGCATATGAGATGATGCATGGTCTCCAGACCTATGAGAACACTCACCCGCCCTTTGGCAAGGATTTGATGGCTCTCTGCGCCAGCATCCTTGGCACCACTCCCTTTGGTTTCCGTTTTGCCGGTGCGCTTCTGGGTGTGCTGATGCTTCCCTTCCTGTATCTGTTTGGAAGAAACATTTCCGGGGACAGACGTATCGGTGCCTTTGTAGCATTTATCTTTGCCTTTGATTTTATGCACTTTACCCAGACACGACTGACCACCATTGATGTGTTCGTGGTGTTCTTTATCATCGTGATGTACTACTTTATGGAGCAGTACCTGTCCCTGTCCTTTGCAGATACAAAGCTGAGCAGGATGTGGCTTCCTCTGGGCGCCTGCGGTATCGCCTTTGGCTTTGGTATTGCCAGCAAATGGACCGGTGCCTACGCCGGCGCTGGTCTGGCCATCATCTTTTTCGCCCGTTTGTGGAAGGACAGAAGGTATATCGCCCAAATCAAGAAAACCATCGGCTTCTGCATGATTTTCTTTGTTGCCATTCCTTTTATAATTTACCTGTTGTCCTACATCCCCTTTGTAGACAATTGGAATCCGGGATTATTGGATCGCATGCTTAACAATCAGGCCACCATGTTTAATTACCATAGTAATCTGGACGCTACTCACCCCTACTCTTCCATGTGGTATGAGTGGCCCACCATGGTACGCCCCATCTGGTACTTCTCCAATGTCATGGATGATACCATGCGACAGGGCATCAGTGCTTTCGGAAATCCTCTGGTATGGTGGGCAGGCATCCCGGCACTGTTTTATATGGTGTATCTGTGGTACAAGAAAAAGGACCGAACCGCAGGCTTTTTAGTAGTATCCTATCTGGCCCAGTACCTCCCCTGGACACTGGTGAGCAGATGTACCTTTATTTACCACTACTTCCCTTGTGTGCCCTTCCTTGCCCTGATGATTGGCTATAGTATGAAGCAGCTGAAGGAACGTATGAAGCCGCGCAATTTTAACACTCTTCTGGTTGTATACGGACTATGTGTCTTTGGATTGTTCCTGCTATTTTATCCCGTACTTTCCGGAAGCCCGGTTTCCAAGGATTTTGTAGCAACATATCTGCGCTGGTTCGACAGCTGGGTATTGACCGCAAGCTAAAAAAGAGGTATGCTTATAGTACCATTTTACTATCCTTATGCGGGAGGTTTCGATGAAAGACAAAAAAGAAAAGATCAAAAAGACTAAAGAAAAAAATACAATTCCTCTTTTTCGAAGAATTCAGTTTAAGTTAATTATTTCCTACCTACTCCCGGTAGTCCTGATTATGCTTTTGGGTATCAATTCATACCAGACGGCAAAGAACCAGATTGTATCTACCTATCAGGAATCTGTAGAGCAGACCGTGACCATGATGAATCAGTATCTGACTCTGGCATTTGATACTCTGCAAAATAACTTTAAGGGCTACATGAACGATGATGAGCTGGATAAATTCTTAAAGGGCTTGTACGATGACAATCCGGATGTACATTACAATCTTCCGTTAAGCTACGAGAAGACCTTTATGAGCGCTGCTACCACCAATGCTCTTTTGAGCAATGTATTTATTCTCTCCAACAAGGAAAATTCCATTGCCTCCAATGGTCTCACTACCCAGGGACTTCTTGCAGAGTATATGGATTCTTCTCAGGGAAAGATTGTTGCAGAAAATAAGCATAAATATTACTTATTCGGTAACCAGAGCACCGTAGACGGTTCATTAAATACATCAGCCTCTAATTACTGTCTGCGAATTGCCCGCTACTTCAACAACGCCGATGCAATTCTTCTGGTTGATGTGAAGCGCGATGTATTGGAAAGCACCCTTTCTTCTTTAGATGGGGGACCCGGAAGTCTGGTAGGTTTTGTAACGGTGGATGGTACGGAATACTTGTCAGCATCCTCTGTAAGTGACGGCGTGGTTTTTATAGATAAGGACTACGTGCAGACAGCTCTTTCCGGTGAAGAAGCCAGCGGCTCTGCTTATGTGGAGGACGGAAAATACTTATTCCTCTTCTCAAAAATTGGTTCAAGAAATGCCATGATTTGTGCCCTGATTCCTCAGGACAACATCATCGGTCAGACGGAGGACATAAAAAATCTCTGTCTCATTTATACCATTGCAGCTTCCCTCATAGCCTTCTGTGTAGGTTCTCTCCTTGCAAGAGGCTACGGCGGTGCAATTTATGATTTGATTGGAAAGACCAAGCGAGTGTCCGGCGGTGATTTAACCGTTGAAATCAACACAAAGAGGAAGGACGAATTCATGCTTCTGACCAATGGTGTGGCCGACATGGTTTCACATACCAAGGAGCTGGTATCGGGCCTTAAGGGTGTAAACTCAGAGCTTGCAAGCGCAACCGGAAACATGACCGCATCCTCCGGTCACTTTTTGGAAACCTCTGAAAACATTCAGGCAGAAATCGATGAAATGCAGCTTGGCATTTCCAAGCTGGACAGTGAGGCCGGTGATTGCCTCACCCAAATGGACCGACTTTCTGACATCATCGGAGAGGTTGCAAAGGATGCAGACCAGATTAGCCAGCTGGCAAACGGAACAGAAACTGCTATTTCTGCAGGTATGGGAAGTGTACAGCACTTAAAGGACAGTACCGGTTCTACCATCCGGATTACTTCAAGCATCATCGAGACCATCGATGCCCTCGCAGAAAAATGTCAGTCCATCAGCAATATTATTGAAGCTATTAACAACATTGCAGACCAGACCAATTTACTTGCATTGAACGCATCCATCGAAGCTGCCAGAGCCGGAGAAGCCGGTAAGGGCTTCGCTGTTGTCGCAATGGAAATCCAGAAGCTGGCTGAGGCTTCCATGCAGTCCTCTAACGAAATCTTCAAGATTGTTAAGGAAATCGAGCTCAGCTCCAAGGATGCTACCACTACTGCTAAGCAGGCAGAGGATATCGTGGACTCCCAGAATCAGGCAGTGGTGCTTACCGCAGATTCCTTCCAGCAGATTGGCTCTCAGGTAAAGGAGCTGTTAAATGCCCTTCAGTTAATCCAAAGCAGCGTGGACGATATGAAGGACGGCCGCGATTCCACCTTAAATGCCATCGCAGCAATCTCCGCAGTATCCACTCAGACCGCTGCCGGCTCCACCAATGTACGTGATGCCGCAGCAAGACAGCTCTCCTCCATCGGAGATTTGGATAAGGCTGCGGAACAGCTGGAGAAGCGTGCCGCTGAATTAAGCGAATTACTTGGCAGATTTACTGTATAACACTCACATATTAA
>CAZOSU010000058.1:0-11125 GCA_964582515.1 uncultured Acetatifactor sp.
TTCTTTCACTCTCTCCATCCATTCCTCATTAATCTCATACTCCGGCGGAGCTGACACGTGGCCCACCCAGGTCACCGGAATTCGTACCACATTAAAGCCTCTGTCCACCACTGCCTCAATCATCTCCGGAGTAGTTATAGGATTCCCCCAGCAGATTTCTGAGGTTAAATCCGTTCTTCCATAGGCATCCAGGGTATTTCCAAGGCTCCAGCCTATCTTCATATCCGCCACCAGCTCCATAGGTGTAATATCTGCAATTGTCAAATCCTCAACCTCCTGTATTACCTCTTCGACCAAGGTCTCGCTTTCTTCCACAGACTCCTCCACTGACAAAGTCTCCTCCGGACTTGCTGCGCAGGCAGAAAGCGCAAAACACAATATCCCTAACCATAATAATCTTTTTATCTTCCTCATAGTTCCCCTCATAACCCACTTTTTTGACACCCTCATTGTACCACAAACTCCCCGAACGGTACATAAAAACTTCTTCTATCTGCTGATTTCAAAAAAGAGATTAAAATAAAGTGGCTGCCCAATCATACTGATATTCCAAAGCCTTTGAAAATCCTTCACGGGCAGCTTACGGTTATAGTGGGGATTCTTCTCGTTCCGATTGCTTCCTACGGAATCCGCAAGATAAACAAACTCATCATCATAGCCCACCACCGGAACATAATGAAGACCCATAGAGCCCATTTTGGACCGAAGCATTACAATCACCGGATTTCCCTTTGCCACTGCATTTTTCAATGCATTCAGATTCCCTGAGCGAAGTCTGGCCCTTAGTCCGTGTCTCCTTGCAAGGCGCACAATCCCCCTGCAATATACATAACCCTTCGGCCCCTTACAGGGCATCTCCTTGTAGGTATCCATCCCTTTTGCCTCCAGCCCAAGGTGACGGTACACATAAGCGGAGGAAAAGCCGGCACATTCACATTTCCCTTGATTTTCACAGTAGTTTTCCTTCTCAATCAGATAGGTATCCTTCTCTTTTTTTGCAGCAAATGCCGGTATGGGCAGACCGATTAAAGCAATATCCACAATAGTAACAATCATCAGATAGTCCCATAAAAAGGACAATACCTCCATCACTGTCTGTTGCATCGCAATCCCCCTTTCGATGTCTTTATTCTATCTTAAAACCGCTCCGAAAAACAGCTTCCTTTGACGCACGATAAAAGACTTAACGCTTTTTTAAAACCACTCTTTACGCAGAACAAATGTTCTGATATACTATTCATATCACACCTCCCATGGAGAATCAAGATGAATATTGTAAGATTTGACAATGCTACCGATGAACAGAAAAAAATCATAGAAAGTACAGAGGGCTACCAGCGGTGTGCTGCTGTACCGGGCAGTGGTAAGACCTTTGTACTGACCAGACGTATCGCCTATCTCATAACCCAGCTGTACATTGAACCGGCCTCCATCGTGGGGCTGACCTTCACCAACAAGGCCGCTGCCTCCATGAAAAAGCGTCTCAAGGACCTGATTGGTGATGAGGCCAACTGCTTTATGGGCACCTTTCACGGCTTTTGTAATATGCTGCTCAAAGAAGATATCCATAAGCTTTCCTGGCCGAAGACCTTTTCCATTTTGGACAAAGCAGACCAGATTGATTTGATTAAAGAGGTTGCCGACGAGCTTGGTCTTGCCCTGAAGGATATTACCGCTGCCGATTATATGGAGAAAATCAGCCTCTATAAAACGAAGCCCGGCTACATCCCCTATATGATTGGTGAGGATAAGGAAACGCTTCTTAGCGTCCTCTCCCAGGCTAATTCCGACGAAAAGCGGATGATTTACGGCTATATGCTAAAGCAGCGGGATAATTATGTGCTGGATTTCGGGGATTTGATTCATTTTACCAATTATATTCTCATGAAGCATACGGATATTCTGGAGAAATGGCAGGACCGGTGTCAATACGTACTTTGTGACGAATATCAGGATGTAAACGAAGAACAGGAGCTGTTGCTCTCCCTTATCAGCGGCAAATTCCAGAACCTGTTTGTCGTAGGAGATGACGACCAGAACATCTACGGCTGGCGTGGCTCCAAGTCCGATTACATGATACATTTCGAAGAAAAATATGAGGATACCACCCTTTTTTCTCTGACTGAAAATTTCCGCAGTACCCCGGAGATTATCGATGTTGCCAATTCTCTGATTTCGGCTAATCAGAACCGATTGGTCAAAAAAATGTTTACCAACAATGCCCATGGTCATAGACCCTTATACAATGAGGCAGAGTCCCAAAAGCTGGAGGCCTTCTGGATTGCCGGACAAATACGGGATAATGTCCAAAGCGGAAGAAGCTACAAGGACCACGCGGTCCTGGTTCGGGCATCCTCCCAGACCAGAGCCTTAGAGGAAGCCTTTATAGCGAATAAGCTGCCTTACAAGATACTTTCCGGTGCAAAATTCTACAGCTCCGAAGAAATACGCACCACCCTCTCCTACCTTCGGATGATTTACTCTCTTTCCGACATGGATTTTATCTTTACCGTCAATCGTCCCAGACGAAAATTCGGTAAAAAAAGTCTGCAGGATTTGCGGGAAGAAGCAAAACGCAGAGGTCTGACCATGTTTGAGACCCTTGGGCAGCTTATTAACGAAGGAAGGATTACCAAACAGCCTCTTATCCATTACTTCACAGAGCTTCAAAGACTTCATGAGAGCTATCACCACCACACTTCCAAGCAGCTGGTGAACCTGGTTCTGGATATGGGCTACCGGCGCGAGCTTCAGGAGGATATAAACCAGTCCAAGCTTGACAATGTGTCCGAGCTGGTACAGCATATCGGCTATCTGGAGGAAGAAAATGGGGATGCCCTTCCCCTGCAGGAGCTTCTTTCCCACTTCGCCTTATTTAGCGGACAGGACGATATGGATGAGGACAATGTAATAAAAGTAATGACCATCCACACTGCCAAGGGTCTGGAGTTCCCCATAGTCTTTGTGAATGGTCTTGTGGATGGTCAGTTTCCCAGTAAAAAGCTGCGTAACAGCGATGAAATGGAGGAGGAACGCCGTCTTCTTTATGTAGCAGTCACTCGTGCAGAGGATATGCTCTATCTTAGCAGCTACCGCAACAAAGCACTGGATTATCCCTGCACCCAGTCCTGCTTTTTGGGTGATATCCGCCCGGACCTTTTAGATTATGTGGATGGCAGCTACATCCACCTATCAAATACCTTCACGGAGGTTCTGCCCAAAGCCGGCTTTACTGTAGGCACTAAGGTGCTTCACAACGTCTTTGGTCAGGGCATCGTGGTAAATGTGGACGAGAAAAAACAAATCTACGAGGTAGATTTTGAAAAAATCAAGGGTACCAGACGTGTCCAGTTCAGGGCCGGGATGACCTCCTTATAACGCACCCCTCCCTCCCAGTCTGCACACAAAATCCTCATAACCAAACCGGGCAAGGCATTCTGCAGCCCCATCCTCTTTCAGAAGATAAATATCCGGAAGCTTCATTCCGTTAAAGGTATTATTCTTGCAGGTTGTATAGATTGCCATGTCCCCGAAGAGGATTTTGTCCCCCTCCTTAAGGGGTTCTTCAAAGGAGTAATCCCCCACCACGTCGCCGGAAAGGCAGGTAGGGCCTCCAAAGCGGTATGTATAAGCCTTTTCCCCTGCTTCTCCGCTATTCATAACCGGTGGTCTGTAGGGCATTTCGATCACATCCGGAGTATGGCATGCCGGGGACATATCCAGGATGGCATTTACTACCGCGCCATTTCTGGTCACATCCAGTACCTCACTGACCAGATATCCCGCATTTAATGCCACCGCCTCCCCCGGCTCTAAGTAAACCTCCACATCATATTTTTCCTGCATCCTACGGATACATTTCACTAAAAGCTCTCTATCATAATCTCCCCTTGTGATGTGATGTCCACCGCCCATATTCAGCCATTTGACAGCCTTTAATACCTCTCCGAATTTCTCCTCCACTGCCTGTAAGGTAAGCTCCAATGCATCTGCATTCTGCTCGCAAAGAGTATGAAAATGCAACCCATCCAAAAGCCCTATAAGCTCCTCAACCATCTGTTCCTCCCAAGCTGCTTTAGTAGTTCCCAGCCTTCCTCCGGGGGCACAGGGGTCATAAATCTCATGCCCCTCCTGGGTGGAGCATTCCGGATTGATACGAAGTCCTACACTTTTCCCGGCATCCTTTGCTCTCTTTCCATACTTCTTTAGCTGGATGGGAGAATTAAACACAATATGGTCAGCATACTTTAGTAATTCTTCAAACTCATCCTCCCGGTAAGCTCCGCAAAATACATGGCACTCTCCTGCCTGCATATATGTCTTCCCCAGTCTTGCCTCATATAAACCACTGGCCTCCGTACCTGCCAGATACCCGGAAAGAAGGGGATATACATCAAAATTGGAAAAGGCCTTCTGCGCAAGCAATATTTTACAATTGCTTTCCTTCTGCACCTGCAGCAATACCTCCCCATTTTTCCGCAGAGCTTCCTCGTCCAGTACATAACAGGGAGTGGGCAGCTGGCACAATCTCTTCCATTTTTCCTCCGTTACCCCTGCAAACGCCGGGTGACTTGTATTTTTATATTCCATACTACTCCACCAATACCGGATTATTGCAGATGCTTCTGGGTAATCCATACTTATCCAATGCATCTAAAAATGGGTCCGGATCAAACTCTTCTACCGTATAAACCCCTGCCTTGCTCCACTTGCCGGTAAGCAGCATCAACGCACCGCACATAGCCGGTACCCCCGTGGTATAGCTGATTGCCTGAGAGCCTACCTCTTTATAACACTCCTGATGGTCGCACACATTGTAAATGTAGAAGGTCTTGTCCTTTCCGTCCTTCTTTCCGGTGAAAATGCAACCGATATTGGTCTTTCCAACGGTTCTGGGACCAAGGCTTGCAGGGTCCGGAAGAAGGGTCTTTAAAAACTGAATTGGTACAATCTCTTTGCCATCATGCATGACCGGAGTAGTGGAAAGCATACCCACATTTTCCAGACACTTCATATGGGTTAAGTAGCTCTGACCAAAGGTCATAAAGAAACGGATTCTCTTTACTCCCGGAATATTCTTTGCCAGAGATTCCAGCTCCTCATGATGAAGCAGATACATATCCTTCTGTCCCACCATATCAAAATCATACTCTCTCTTGATACTCATGGCAGGAATCTCCACCCATTTGCCGTTCTCAATATAGCTGCCCGGTGCTGACACCTCCCGAAGATTGATTTCCGGGTTAAAATTAGTGGCAAAGGGATAACCATGGTCGCCACCATTACAATCCAGAATATCGATGGTCTCAATCTCATCAAACTCATGCTTTAATGCATAGGCACAGTAGCTTTGAGTTACCCCCGGGTCAAAGCCACAGCCAAGAAGGGCTGTCAGCCCCGCCTTTTCAAATTTCTCCTTATATGCCCACTGCCAGGAGTAATCAAAATATGCAGAAAAGCCCTCTCTCTCGCAACGCTCCTCATAGATTTTTCTCCACTGGGGGTCATCCGTATCCTCCGGCTCATAGTTGGCAGTATCCATATAATTCACACCACATGCAAGGCAGGCATCCATAATGGTCAAATCCTGATAGGGAAGGGCAATATTCATCACCAGCTCCGGCTGATATTCCTTAATCAGGGCAATTACCTCCTCCACCTTATCCGCATCCACCTGAGCGGTGGTAATCACAGTCTTTGTTTTCGGTGCCAGCTCTGCCGCCAGCTTGTCACACTTCTCCTTGGTTCTGCTGGCAATACAGATTTCCGTAAACACCTCACTGACCTGACAGCATTTGGAAATGGCTACACCTGCCACACCTCCACATCCGATAATAAGTACTCTGCTCATCTATTCTTTATCCTCCTTCAACATTCCTAATAACAATTCCCTTACAACCTTACATGCAACGGCTGTGGATGCGCCGCTCACATCCAGCATTGGTGCCAGTTCGTTCACATCCGCAGCTACCACATTACATTTCACCACTTCCTTCATTGCCCCCAAAAGCTCCATAAAGGTCACCCCTCCGGCCTCCGGAGTCCCGGTTCCCGGGAAAATCCCCGGGTCAAGACAATCCAGGTCTATAGTAAAATACACCGGCACATTCTTTTCCTTCAGCTCTCCTGTCAGCTCTATAAGTCCCTGAAAATCAAAGAGATGCATATCCGTATGCTCCTTGGCAAAGAAAAACTCTGCCCTCTCCCCACTCCTGATGCAGAACTGATGAATTCTACCGTCCCCAACCAGCTCATGACACCTTCGAAGCACGCAGGCATGACTGAGAGGCATTCCCAGATAATCATTTCGAAGGTCCGCATGAGCATCAAAGTGAATGATGTGAAGCTCCGGGTATTTTTTTATGGCAGCTCGCACTGCGCCAAGAGTTACCAGATGCTCACCTCCCAGCATCAGTGGGACTTTCCCGTCCTGCAAAACCTGCCGGGCATACTCCTCGATATCCTCCAGTGCCTTTTCAGCGCTTCCGAAGCACAGCTCCAAATCTCCACCGTCAAACACCTTATAGTCACTTAAATCTTCCTCCTGATACGGACTATAGGTCTCCAATCCGAAGCTCTCGTGCCGGATACTGCTACTGCCAAATCTGGCACCCGGTCGAAAGCTGGTGGTGGAATCAAAGGGTGCTCCGAAAAGCACAATTTCTGCGTCCTCATATGCTGCATCACAGCCGATAAATGTCTCCACATTTCTCTCCATCATACCTCTTCCACCTCCTGCAGCATTTCCTCCAAAAAGGCCGGCAGATAAAATGCCCCTCTGTGAAGTCTGGTAGTATAATACTTAGTTTTCAGATGCAGCAAATTCCATTCTTCTGCATTCAAATCATCGATGGGATGATATTTCTTACTGGCAAAGCCAAAGAGCCAATACCCTGCTGCAAAGGAAGGAATATGGGCCTGATATACCCTGCTGATTGGGAAGGTGTTAACGATACGCTTATGACTCCTTTGCATGGCATCCGCATCCTCCGCATAAAAGGGACTTCCCTGCTGATTTACCATGATTCCGTCACTCTTTAAGGCCTTATAACAGTTCCCGTAAAACTCTCTGGTAAACAGTCCCTCCGCAGGACCAAAGGGGTCATTGGAATCCACAATAATCAGGTCGTATTTATCCTCACAGCGGCGGATATATTTCAGGGCATTTTCATAGTAAATATGTACTCTCTCATCATCCAGTCTGCCCGCATTTGCCGGAAGATACTGCCTGCAGGCCTCTGCCACCTGCTCATCCATTTCCACCAAATCAATTCTTTTTATTCTCTCATATCTGGTAAGCTCCCCTACCACGCCGCCATCGCCCACACCGATGACCAGCACTCTTTTGATTCCCGGATGCACGGCCATGGGTACATGGGTAATCATCTCGTTGTATATAAACTCATCCCGCTCCGTCAGCATGATATTTCCATCCAGTGACAGCACCTTTCCAAATTCGTGGGTATCAAACACATCTATTTTCTGATAATCACTTTTTCTGGAATACAGCTGCTTTTTCACCTTCAGACTCAGCTTCACATCCGGCGTATGACTTTCACTAAACCAAAAATCCATTTATCTCCCCCTATTTCAGTACATTCAATCTTTCAATTGCCGCATCCTCCGGACCTGTTAAGCTACAACCCTTTTCCTTTGCATAGGCAATATATTTCAAAATATCCTCTGTAATCCGCTCTCCCGGTGCCAGTATAGGGATTCCCGGAGGATAACACATGACAAATTCGCTACAGATTTTTCCCTCTGTCTCCTCGATTGGTAAACTGATTTTATCTGCATAGAACGCCTCCTGAGGGCTGGCCACCACCTCCGGTGCAATGTATTCCTGGGAAAGCATGCCGGATGGGTCTTTCTTATATCTTCTGCGAATTTCCGCCAGTGCACTTACCAGTCGCTCCACCTCCTGGGCTCTGTCCCCGATAGAGAGGTACGCCAGAATATTTCCCAAATCTCCAAACTCAATCTGAATGTCGTAATCCTCCCGCAGGGTATCATAGACCTCGATGCCTGCCATACCGATATCCAGGGTATGAATACTGAGCTTTGTAGGGTCAAAGGCATACACCGAATCCCCATTTACCAGCTCCTGCCCAAAGGCATAATAGCCGCCAATGGCATTGATCTCATTCCGGGCATACTCCGCAATATTGCATACATGGCGGAATACCTCCTTCCCATGAAGTGCCAGATTCTTTCGGGAAATATCCAGACTGGCCATAAGCAGATAGCTTCCTGATGTGGTCTGGGTCAGATTAATAATCTGACGGATATACCCGGGATTCATATTGGGACCTGCCACCAGAAAGCTGGATTGGGTCAGACTTCCCCCACTCTTGTGCATGGAGATTGCTGCCATATCCGCCCCTGCTGCCATGGCAGAAACAGGTAGATTTTCTCCGAAATAAAAGTGGGTACCATGAGCCTCGTCAGCCAGACACAGCATCCCTGCCTCATGAGTCATCTCCACAATGGCCTTTAAATCTGAGCAAATACCATAATAGGTGGGATTATTTACCAGTACCGCCACAGCATTGGGATGCTCCTTGATAGCCTTTGCCACCTGCTCCCGCTTCATCCCCAGAGCGATACCCAGTCTGGTATCCACCTCCGGATTTACATATACCGGAATGGCGCCGCAAAGCACCAGTGCATTGATGACACTACGGTGTACATTTCTGGGAAGGATGATTTCGTCCCCCCTTTTGCAGGCTGTCAGTACCATACTCTGTACCGCACTGGTGGTTCCTCCCACCATCAAAAAGGCGTGGGCCGCTCCAAAGGCCTGAGCTGCCAGCTCCTCCGCTTCCCTTATTACGGATACCGGGTGGCACAAATTGTCCAGAGGCTTCATACTGTTTACATCCACTCCCACACACTGCTCCCCCAAAAACTTGGCCAGCTCAGGATTCCCCCTTCCCCTTTTATGCCCCGGTACATCAAAAGGTACCACTCTCATGTGGCGAAAACGCTCTAAAGCCTCATGAATAGGCGCTATGGACTGATTTAAGATTTTTCTTTCCACGTTTACTCCTCCCCGCAAAATAGAGGCGAGATACGATTGGCGAATCTCGCTCTGATTAGTGCTCGTCAAATGTTCGTTCGTGCAAGCACGACCACCTTTTTCCTCGTCGCCATAAAAAAATAGCATAAGTCAGTGCCCTACTGACCTATGCTAATATCTGCTTACCAAATCAAAAACACCCATATTCAAAAAGAAACATGGAAAGACATCGTTCACAAATATATCGGGATTTTCAGAGTCTATATAGCAATCACACTTTTACTACTCTTATTGACCGTTTCACAAGTCAGTGCCACTGGCACCTTTGAGGTTTATAAGAAACCAACTTATAAAATTTGAGCTTTTAACTCAATCAATAATGCAGCTTCACGCTGCGAATCGGCAGTGGACCCGGCTGTCCGTATGGCCTCAACCATTTCTGGTGGTCCGTATATTGCTCTGAAAAGACTCCAAAAAAAACATATCTTTCCAAAAAGTGAATTCATCGTATCACCGTGTTACACTTTTGTCAAGTACAGTTTTAAAGTTTTCTTTAATATAGTCATTAAGTCCCATAGAAGTCAGCTGATAAACGGTACCACATACCTCCTCTATGTACTTTCTATCATGAGAAATACTGATAATGGCTCCCGGGAAAGCTGCCAGCATCCTCCGCAGCACCGGGCCGGATAAAGGCGAGAAATTCCGGGTAGGCTCGTCCAAAATCAGCACATTTGCGCCGGACAAGCTCATTTTAAGAAGCAGTACCTTAGCCTTCTGCCCACCGGACAGCTCCCGGATGGGATGCTCCATTTCATCCGGCGTGTATTTTAAAGAGCCCAGATAGGTTCGGATTCTGGTACGTTCCTCCTTGTCCCCCGACTTATCCAGAAAATCCACCGGAGACATATCCATGTCCAGCAGCTCTTCATAATTCTGGGGCATATACTCTGCATGAATATCCTTCCTTGCCAGCAGTTCTCCTACCAGCAATTTTAAAAGAGTGGTCTTTCCCACACCATTTTCCCCTACAATGCACACCTTCTCAGACCCTCTGATAAACAACCGGATATCCCTCGCCAGCGTCTCCTGCCCATCCGCCGTCCTTAGCTCCTCCAAAGAAAAGTCCAGGATCACCTTTCCTGCCGGGATCCTTGCTTCCTCGTCCCCAAGCTTAAAGAAAATCGCCGTCTCCTCCTCCGGCATCTGGGTCATCTGAGCATCCTCCCTTTCAAAACGGCGCTCCATGGCCTTTACCGTATGCATCTTTTTCTTTAAAAGTTGCCCGATATGAGGACTTTGCCTTGATACGCTGGCCTGAGCATTTTCCACCTTCTGCTGAATCTTCCGGTACTTTTCATCCCTGATTTTCTTTTCCCGGCGGTCGTTTAATGCCTGCTGCCGCTGGTTAGCAAACTTAAGACCTCTTTCCTCCTTGTAGCTTTCATAAGAGGTTTTAGATACCGTATACCTGCACTCCTGCTTTCGCTTTATCTGCTCCATATGAATCACCATATTGGCGGTGTGTTCAATCAGGGTTTCATCATGGGAGATGAACACCACGATATAGGGCCAATCCAAGATTTCCTGCTCCAGCCACTGAAGGGTAGCAATATCAATATCATTGGAAGGCTCGTCCAAAAGAAGTACCGTAGGTTTTTCCAGTAAAATCCGCATCATCTGGGCCTTCACCTTCTCCCCGCCGGACAATGTCCCCATCCTTTGCTCACTGTAGAAAAAGTCCACAGGAACATTAATCTTCCTTGCCAAAGACGCCAGTTCCCTTGGTGTCTGCTCCCAGAACATGGGCTCCATAGAGAAAAACTCGTACACCGATATTTCCTTATATTCCTCGGAAAACTCCTGCGGCAGGTAAGCAAGCTTTTCACCTCCAAGGATGCGCTCCCCTTCTCCTTTTGCATATGCCTGGGTCATCCTCTCATCATACATCCACCTAAGAAGAGTGGACTTTCCATCCCCCTCTTCCCCGATGATTACAGCTTTGTCGCCATAGTTGAAGGTGCAGGAAAAATCCTTTAAAAGTACTCTTAAATCCTTTTTATGTGTAATGGTTAAATTCTTTATCTGAAACATAAAATACCTCCT
>CAZOSU010000059.1:0-11115 GCA_964582515.1 uncultured Acetatifactor sp.
TCCTATCCAGTGTACTTTGATGCTTCTGAATACTTTCCCGCAAGGACTGGTTGATGAAGTCACTTCGGTTGGAATAATAGCCATTATCCACCAATAGGTCGATGCTTGATAAGGTGGAGGAATTGATGTTTACAGATACCTTTTCACTTAAATTTTCTGTTGCCATAGTTTTATGCCCCTTTCTATATATGCTCCAATCAGAGCATATATAGAATACCACAAGAGCATTTCTTTGTCAATTCCCCCATCACTACTAATAACCGGGAGTATATTTCCAAAATTGTAATAATGTCATATCAAGCTCCCACAAAAGCTCCTGATATTCCCCATCCTTCACTCCGCACACGATAATCTTACCACTTTCTGCATCATAATAGGAATTAGCATAGCTTACATATTCCTCATCTAACCCTACAAGATACTCACAATCATCATAGGCATACCAAATCTGCTCCCCGTCTCTTTTATAAATTCGTACTGCCTGTCCGCCATCTCCACTATATGTCAGATTACAAATCAATTCCCCTGTGCCATCTCCATCCAAATCCTTTACAAAGGTGCTGTCCGCAGGGTCGCCTCCCCAGCTCCCCCCAATCTGCACGATTTCGCCATCCACCATGGCATAGAAGTCCGTCAAAACAGTATGAACCAGTCCAAAGTCATATATATAAAAAGAGTCATACCCCATAATTTCTCCCGCAGCAGCAATGCGCACCTTCGCCGGGTCGCGCTGCCACTGCTCATATAAAACAGACAAGGTCTCTTTTTTTCCATCCTTAAGAACTGCCACCTCTAAGGGGCCACCGGGCAAAGTCCCATAATCCCAAAGCACCACCTGATACTCCCCCATGTCCACCACGCTGTGAACGGTATCAGGCAAAAGCTCATGACTCCCCTGTGTCATCAGCGGATAACACTCTGCCACCACCCAGTTATAATCTTCCTTTACACATCTTACAAAGAAGGAAGTCATTTCCCCTTCTGTATTGTCATTCTCCGGCTGTATGGTGTAATGGATTTCATCATCATAATAGCCATGAATAGTTACATCCGTATACAACTCATACTGAATGGGAAAGCCATCAAAGGCCGTCGTATACAGCTTGCCCTTTTCTTCCTTGAGGGGTGGATAATCCCCTCCAAAGAGCGCATTGTAAGAGCCCTCAGCCTGCTCCTTTGTACTCAGCGTTCTGATATGCTTATACACATCCTCCGCAGAAGAAAGCACCTCCATATCCACCTGCCAGTAATTATCCTCCGTGTGACCATACTCACTAGGCAGAGAGGAGCTGTACAAATTGTCCATCTTCATATACTCGGTAAACATTTTGATAGCAATCTGCTCTGCCATCTCTGCTGAGGTACAATCCCCCAGCTGCACCGGAGCACCGTATTTTTCCTCAAAAAGAGTCTGGGCATTCTGCGACGCTTTTACATCTCCAAACACTGCTCCCAGCGCTTCCAACTGCGCTCTAAGCTCCTTAGCCAGCTCTTCCATGGCACGTCTTTCCTTAAGCGTCTCCGCCTCCATGCCCTCTATCTGATTTAACTGCTCTACCAGCTGGTTTTGCTGCTCTGTAATGGCAGACTCCAATTCCACCATGCGTATTTCAAAGTCAACTACCGATGCCTGCTGACACTTTTCCAGCATCTGGGGATAGTCCTCATCATCCTCTGCATATACTACAGATTTTAGCTCCCATTTGCCATTTTCCTTGGAAGGAAAGAGCACGGTTACATTGTGTCCACTCTCCAAATACACCGCTTCATAGTCCGCGCGAATGGGATAGGCTGTCCCGCCGGTATTCATGGTGCCCTCCAGTCCAAAGATACAATAGGTCGCTATAAAGGACACCTCTGCATTATCAAAGGCCGGGTCCTTATAGACACCTTTTGCAGCCAGAAGAAGTGGCTCCCCGGCGCCCTCTAAGGGCAGGGCTGCTAACTGCACATCTTCATCCAGATTTTGCATAAAAAGAAGCTGGGCATCGGACAACACTTGATTTTCCCCCGAAATATTATCTACTACGTAGGTAAATTCCACAGGTGCAGCCTTCTCAAACTGCTGATACAGCTCTTCATAGCCCTCTTCTTCCTTCCCATAATTTGTACACACTAACATGGGCTTTCCTGTGACAGGACTAACGCCTTCTTCCACATATAAAAGCCCTATCCCAATTTCCGTTGCTTGATATAGCCCGTTTTCATCCCAACGGAGCTCGCAGGGTATGCCCGTGGTAGCGATGGTTCCCTTGGTTTCAAAAATGTAAGAATACATGCTGATACGGTCCGTCTCATTTTCAAACACCTGATTTTCCCAATCGTCGTTGGTGGTAAGAAGCAGTGGCTCCTGAGAATTTTTCATAGGGATAATGGCGTATCTGGTTCCATCTGCCAAGGTCGCCAAATACTTCTCCTGCGCCTCTGTAAGCTCTGTTCCCGACAACTGCCCATCCTTTCCGTTTGTCATGAAAAACACAGCTACAACTAAAAGCACCAGCACCGAAACCATACTGAGAATTACTCCCGGCTTTTTGTAAGAAAGCACATTGGTAATACGCTTTTTCACGTCAATCTCTCCGAAGGCTAAAGGATTTGCCAGCAGATAATGCTTCTCTGCACTGCATAACAGCAGTGTCTGGGAATATGCCTTCTTTTTCTCTTCTCCAAGACCTCCGATGACCTTTTCATCACAGGCCATTTCCACATCCTTACAAAACAGCACATAGGCCACCCACAGCAGGGGCTGGAACCAATACACCGACAATAGGATATAACCAATCAGCTTTGTGATATGGTCGCCCCTTTGAATATGTCCATTTTCATGAGCAATAATATACTCCCTGCGGCTCTCGTCCACATAAAAAGGTATATAAACCCGAGGCTTTAAGTATCCCAAAAGGAATGGAGTATCAATTCTATCGCTAAGCCACAGATTACCTTCTTGATGCACTGCATCACGTACCCTCACACGTACTTTGATGTAGGTAAATACACCATACCCTAAAAGAAGCACTGTTCCGAAAATCCACAGCGTTATCACCAGCATCCGAGGATTAAATGACTCCTTTTCCGGTGCCGGCTGGAAAACTACAGTCGGATTCTTGTCAGTTTCGGACACCGAAATGTTATTGTTCACATCCGTATGTACCTCTGCAATACTCTGCGAAGGCTCTGCCACAGCACTCTCCACCGCTTCCTGCGAAGGAATTATCTGTACCGCTTGCGCTTCTATAGCCGATGTGATATCACTTTCCTTCTCCTCTGAAAAAACATTCTGAATGGCATTCTCCGTAGGCACCAGACTATAATCGCTCTCAATGGATACAGGCAAAAGGAGCCTAAGGGCCGCCATACACCATAAAAGACATATGTACTTCCGCGGTATTTTCTTAAATATTCCTCTTATAATGATGGTGGCAAGAATTAAAAATCCCGCCTGCACACTCATTATCAATAATTTTGTAAATATACTCTCCAGCATAAGCTCATCCCCTAATTATCCCTTATAATCATCAATCATTTTCTGCAGTGCTTCAATCTCCGCAGCTCCCAGCTTCTTACGCTTTGCAAATGCTGCAATAAACTGGGGCAGGGAGCCACCAAAGGTGCGCTCCACCAAATCATCGATTTCCGCGCACTGCACCTCTTCCCGACTGACCAGACTTTTTACAATCGTATTTTCATTTACCACTACACCTCTCTCATAAAGACGGCGGATAACCGTGTAAGTGGTGGCCTTGCTCCAGCCCAGCCCCTCCTTACACAGAGCCACCAGCCGGGTGGAGTTAATGGGCTCATTGTCCCAGAGAATCTGCATAAAACGATATTCACTCTCAAATACTTTTGGTGTTTCCATGATTTTCACTCCTTTATTTGGTTTAACGCGTTCAACTTTATTTTAGTTTAATACGTTAAACCCAGTTTGTCAATACGAATTTAGCTGTTCGTAACCAAAAAGGGCATGAGCAAGACATTTTCTCACCCACACCCTCCAGAATGCTATTATGTGCACCTTCCTATGCCTCCATCAGCTTGCACACATCAATCCAGCCAAGTGAACCGGAAAGCACCTCCAATTCCTCGCAGGATAACTTCACTGCACTGTTGCTGCTGCCGCAGGCAGGATAAATTACATCGAAACGCTTCATGGATTCATCCAGGTATACGGATACCCCCTCCTTAATTCCAAAAGGGCACACTCCTCCCACAGCATGTCCAACCAGCTCCTCCACCTGCTCTGCAGTAAGCATTTTTGCCTTGGTGTGGAACCTTCCTTTATACTTGGAATTGTCAATCTTCACATCTCCGGCGCAGATAATCATCACCGGCTTATCCTCCACCATGAAGGTCAGGGACTTGGCAATGCGTGCCGGCTCCGTACCTACCGCAATAGCCGCCAGCTCCACTGTTGCGCTGGATACCTCAAACTCCTTTACTCTGTCTCCAAAGCCTCTTTCCTCTAAATATGCTTTCGCTTTATCAAATGCCATGTCAACTCTCCTCTTTTGCACTTTAATTCATTCCAGTATAAAACTTTCAGTGATATTTTGCAACCAAAAAAGCTCCGGACTCCCGAAGCTTTTTCATAGTAATCCCTTGCGCTATCCTGCATGGGATAAGTCTGCCACATAATCATCCAGATTACCGTCAGAATAAAGATAGTAAATCTGGCCATCTAAGGTTTCGATTTCATAAAAACGTTCCCCTTCCTCAGAGGAAGAAAAGACCTTGTTAAAACAAATCTGCGCTTCACCGGCGTTCAGTATCACCGTGTTTGCAGATAAATCCTTATCCGTATAAACCTCAAGATTTTGGATTACCCTGTGAAAATCACGATAAAGGTACACATATTCCTCCCGCGGCAGCTCTTCAAAACCATTCTCCCGCATTATATAGGTTTTCTCCACCACATTGTTTTCCGGCGACCAGGTACGTTCCAAAATGGTCACAGTACCATCCCCATGTATCCGGAAAGAGCTCATAAAGGCGAGAATTCCTATTCTGCCCAGATATTTCAGCTTGCCGTCCGTAATCTGAATCACATGCAAGGTGGGGTCACCACTGGGACCATCATCATACACGATGATTTCCCGGCTGTTGTCGCCGGTATCAAAGTCCACTACTGCATACCATGTGGTATTTGCTACAGCACCTTCTATGGAAAATGTTCCGGTTAACATATGAGATAAAACCATATCCCCTATAATCAGAGTATGATTCACTCCATCCGTATCAAAACGCACCGTCTCCTGTGCGCTGCCCCTCCACAACAGCTCCTGTCCTACCACCGCAGCACGAACTCCCTGCAATCCATATTCCGGGTACAGCTCCTTATAGTAGGCCAGCTCCCACAAAGCATCACCTCCAAAGCCATTTGCATTGACACACACATATCTGGCAATTCTTCCATCAGCAAAATAATTACTCATTTCATGATATTCCGCCGCTGTCTCCGGCACAGACTGCACATCAGTGGGCTCACAGGCCATGGGCACATAGGGCACACCATCCAGCACATAGGACTTACCGATATAAAGGGCCGGCACTGCTTCCATCATCTCTGCTGCATAGTCCTGCTCTACAAGAAAAATGGTTCCAAGAAGACCGAAGCCATACTCCAGTTCACTGGTCTTCGTATGATATATCCACACGCTTTTTCCATCCTCACTCTCCTCAATATGCACCTTTCCTGCCCATTCCTTAGGTAAATCCAGTGTAAAGTACTTGGTGGTGAACATGGTCTTACCGGTTAAGGTATAATAATCCTGCCTGTTAAATACAGATTCGTAATACTTCATATACCATACTGTGGTATCATTTGTGGAATACACGACCCACTCCATGTCCTCTTCCCACAAATTCAAATCCGTGGCAACTATAAGAATTCCTTCTTCATCATACCATCTGCTTAAATGCTCCTTAAAATCAGGTACGACCTGGCTTCGGATGGGCTGTTCACTACTCTGCCAGGAAGCCTCATCCGCAATCTCTGCTGTTTTAAAGGAAACAGAATACTCATCCTCTATCCGCTCTTCTCCCTTATCGTTTAAAGACAATACCTGATACCAATAATTTCCTTCTCCCTGCTGCTCATGCAGTGCGCTGATAAGAAGATAATACCTCTCCTCCACATGTAATAAGGACAGCTGATAATTGCCCGGTCTGGAGGTGGAAATATCTCCGAAGCTCCACAGAGCTTCCTCTTCATAGGAATCACCGCCAAGGCCTTTATATACGGACACCCTGGCCAGATATCCACCTCGCAAAAGCTCTATCAGCTCCGATGCTGCAGCATCCTCGGGGAACACATCCACCGAAAGGACAATCCGTTCCTGCTTGTCATCTCCTGTCAGGTCTCCATAGAATACACTGATTTGCTTCTCTACCAGTTCACCATCTTCTTCGGCAGGCTTCCGGGTTGGGGCTACTGTAGCTACAGGCTCTTGCGTGACGCTTGGAGATGAAGCAGGCTGCGTATTTTCAGAAGTTATCCCTTGGGTAATGCTTTCGCTTACAACATCCTCTCCTCTTGGATTGGTCAAAAGACATACCGCCAAAATAACACAAACGCCTGCTGCCAAAACCGATATCCAAAACATAGGCTTTTTGTAATTCATCACATTCCTGATGCGCTCCTTCACACTACCCTCCCCAAATGCAAGGGGTGCCATGGCAATCACTCTCCGCCCGGTAG
Organism: uncultured Acetatifactor sp.; assembly: GCA_964582515.1. Classification (GTDB taxonomy): domain Bacteria; phylum Bacillota; class Clostridia; order Lachnospirales; family Lachnospiraceae; genus Acetatifactor. The sequence goes on from CAZOSU010000059.1 coordinate 6,698, forward strand.
CCAGATTTAATAAAGAGCTGGAATATTCCTGCCGGATATCCTCTGAAAATTCCTTCATCACGGCCTCATCACAGGACATTTCCATATCCTTGCCTGCAAGGACAAAAGCCAGCCACACCAGCGGATTGAACCAATGAATACACAGCGTTAGAAAAGCAACTATCTTAATGATATGGTCAAAACGCTTTATGTGGTGCTTTTCATGAGCGATGATATAGCCGGACTCCTTCTCCGTAAGTCCCGTGGGCAGATAAATTTTCGGTGCCAAAAAGCCAAGTGTGAAGGGTGTATCAATATCCTCTGCAATGTATACATTCCCCTCCTTTAGAAGTGAAATTTCCACCTTACGATAAAGCATGACCAGTCTAATAAAGCTGGTGACAGTTAACAGAATAACCCCTGTCAGCCAGATAATACCTGCGATATCCGCTGCGTTTACCCCATTCCGTTTTTCCTCAACGACCTTGACAAAGGTATCTCGCTCCGGTCGCACCAGCGCAGAAAATCTATCCAACTGCATCTGGTTTTGTGGTGGTAGTTCCTCCCGAATAGTCTCTCCGATGACCTCTGTATAAATCAATCCTTCCTGCTCCATAGTCTCCACACCTGCCACCTCTCTGGGTATCAGCGAAAAGCTACTGCTAATTGTCACCGGGCAAAGCAGCCTAAAAAGCACTAACGCCCAAAGCAGGTAGGAATATATCTTCGGTGCCCTTTTCAGCAGCAGTCTTGCCACCAGAACAAATAGAATCACAAAACTGCCTGTAATACTCATTTGTAATATTTCTTGAAATAATCCTTCCACCTTCATCTCTCCTAACTTCTCTGCTCTTTAATGATACGCTCCAATTCTTCAATTTCCTTCTCCGTCAGCTTCTTACGGGTTGTAAAGGCTGCCAGAAAGCCGGGCAGTGAACCGGAGAAGGTCTCCTCCACAAACTTCTCACTCTGCTTGGCGTAAAACTCCTCCTTAGAAACCAGAGAAGTCACCACGCCTCCCTCATTCTGAAAAAGCCCTCTTTCACATACTCTCTTAAGTACTGTATAGGTGGTGGACTTTTTCCAATTCAGCTCTTCGCTACATAGCTCCACCAGCTTCCCGGAGGTCAAAGGTTCCCTGCTCCAGATGATATCTGCAAATCTTTTTTCAATTTCTCCCAAACGATAATCTGCCATCGCTCTACCTCTCACTTATTCATAATTCTCTATCACATAGCTTGCTGTTTGTACTAGGGATTCTACATCCACATCCTTCTTAAGCTCGCCAAAAATCACATAATTAAGTCCTTGATATGACCAGGAAACCAGCACCGTCTTTTCTTCCCCGGAGGATGCCATGGACGATACCTGACACCTGATAACCACTTCTTCATCCTGCGAAGCTACCGGATAGCTACGCTCCTGTTCTTCGTCAAAGGTAATATCATAAAGATAGGAAAGCTCCAAGACATCCATCTCTCCATAACGAAGCAGAAGCGGAGCATCTGCCAAACTATCATAATATTTGATGTGAGCTATGGGATAATCCGAAAGCAGATACCGGGGATTCTGAATCCAGTCCTCATCCTGTGGTAAATTCACCCTTGGGCCAAAGCTATCCACCCGTACCTTCTCATCCAGCATACGTTTCCAGACCAGGTCATAGTAATAACAGGCTGCATAGCTCTGTGTCATAGAGGAAACGAAAATACCATTCTCCGCCCTTTCATTCACATCCGTAGCTACAATGAGCACTGCATTATCCGTCCATTTCTCTAATCTCTGCTGAAACTCCGGTACTACCTCCTGACGATATTTTGCCGTAGGTCTTGCCCGGAAATCATCACCGGATGTGACAAAAGATATCTCATAGCTGTCCACAAGCTCTTGCTCTGTGAGAGAATATACTTCATAAACGTAATACCCATCTCCCATCTGCTCGTGAATTTCCGTGGAAATCATATAGTGACTACCATCTATCTCTGCATAGGAAATCTGCCGGCTTCCCAATCTGTCATGGGAAATGCTTCCACTTTCGAAATACAGCTCCCCTGTTGCTCCATCCACACACTGCACAATTCCTACAAAAGGTGCCAGTAAAAGTTCATAGCCATCCGTGACTCCTCGGTATTCTTCATATGCATCATCTGCCTGTATCACAAAGGAAATCCTATCCTCCGTGCCATCCCCATTGTAGTCCACATTTTTTTCCCAGACGGTTACATCCCGAAGCATTGCTTCATCCGTGAGATTCTCTGTCTCCTCCCGGGATGCTGTCATTTTTTCTTCTTCCCTACTACCCACGACATCAGGCTGAAAACCATCCTCCGTCCTTTGCTTGGAACAGAGAGCAGCTCCCAGCCCAATACAGGCTATTGCGCATAGGATTACAATCCATAAAGAAGGCTTTTTAAAATTTATAACGTTTTTCCACATATTATCTCCCCTTCTCAGCTGGTCTACTTGCTGTAGATTCACCATTAGTTTACATCCGGTAGACCGCTCTGTCAAGAAAAAAGTGCCGGATTTTTCCGACACTTTTCTACATGTTTATTCTGTATAATCTTCTACAGATTTATCATTGCTCTGCACACCCTTGGTAGCTGCCTTACCGGTTAAAAAGCCTGCAAGGATGGAGGTCAGATCCACACCGGTGGATTCCTTCAGACCATCCGTTACCTGATTTACGGTATTCATAACATCCTTCATCAGCTTGGTGTTGTTGCCGTCACCGTACATGGTGATTCTATCCACCTTCTCCAGAGGAGCTGCGGCATTCTTAACAACCTCAGGAAGTGCCTTGAAGTACATCTCAAGGACAGCAGCCTCACCCATCTTCGCCATAGCCTCTGCCTTTTTCTCGATACCTTCTGCCTCTGCTACTGCCTTTGCCTTGATAGCTTCTGCCTCTGCAAGACCCTTGGCACGGATAGCTTCTGCCTCCTGCTCCATCGCATACTTCTTAGCTTCTGCCTCTGCCTTTAACGCAGCTGCTTCCTTTTCGGTTTCGAACTGCTTTGCCTCTGCTTCACGCTGACGCTCGTATAACTGTGCGTCTGCCTTCTGCTGTGCTGCGAACTTCTCTGCTTCCGCTTTCTTCTTAATCTGTGCATCCAGCGCCTGCTCCATTACCTCGGCTTCCTTCTGCTTTAAGAGAATCTCCTTCTCCTGCTTAGCAATGTTTGCATTTGCAGTAGTGATTTCCACGGTTTTACGCTGTTCCTCTTCCTGGATACGGTATGCTGCATCTGCTTCTGCCTGCTTAATATCTGCATCCTTCTTCAATTCAGCCTTCTTAATCGCCAGCTCGTTCTGCTTTACAGCGATTTCAGAATCTGCCTGTACCTGTGCTTCGTTGGCTTCCTTTCTCGCCATCGCCTGTGCCTTAGCGATTTCCTTCTCACTCTCTGCACGGGAGATTGCTGCGTTTTTCTGAATCTTTACGATGTTATCCACACCGAGGTTTTCGATAACGCCATTACCGTCTACGAAGTTCTGTACGTTAAAGCTGATGATATCAAGACCCATGGCTGCAAGGTCGGGCTCTGCATTCTCTTTTACCAGATTTGCAAATTTCTGACGGTCAGAAACCATCTCTTCCAAAGCCATCTTACCTACGATTTCACGTACATTACCTTCCAGAACCTCTCTTGCCACTCTGCCGATATACTCCGGATTCTTGTTTAAGAAATTCTGTGCAGCAAGCTTTAATCTCTCCTCGTTATCACTGATTTTCACGTTAACAGTTGCATCCACATTGATGTTAATGTAGTCTGCAGTAGGTACTGCATTAGAGGTCTTCACATCAATCGGAATCAGCTGGAGATTCAGCTCATCCTTTCTCTCAAGGAAAGGAATCTTTACACCGGCCTTACCGATTAACACCTTCGGATTCTTACGAAGACCGGAAATGATAATCGCGGTGTCCGGAGACGCCTTCACATATCCGAAGATTGCTAAGATTAAGAAAACTAAAAGGATTGGAACTAAAATTAATAAAAATGGCATGTTTTATACCCCCTTCTTTTGTGATAGTCTTATTGTATAACTATCTACCCTTTTTGTATATATGATATATGTGCATATATCCTGTCTCATTCGTGCAATTTTTGCACGTTACTGCGCGGAAGAAATCAAGGCTTCCACCAGCTCCTCATTGGGAAATGTCAGACTCTGGCGCTCCAAAAGTCCAAAATTCTCCCCATCTGTATCAAATGCATTATTGTCCCACCAGATACAGGGAACACCGATTTCCTTTGCCTTGGAAATATAGTACTTTGCCCAGGCGATACGCTCTGCATCATTGTCCTTGTTCATGGCACCAAACTCTCCGATAATCACAGGAATGTCCTGACTGACAAATTCGTTTTCCAAAAGCTCCATCAGCTCGTCAATACCCTTGGCCGCATTGTTCCAAGCAGCCCTACCCGCCGTATTCA
>CAZOSU010000060.1:0-11026 GCA_964582515.1 uncultured Acetatifactor sp.
TGGTCCTGACAAAACTTGGCGGTCATTTTTGATCATCATTTTTAGGCTAACCGTCTATCGGTAGCACTTTTCTATAATCATAGTACCATCAATCCGCCATTATGTCAAATATCCATTCCATTTTCTACGCATGTGACAAAAGGGGGAACATCATCTGTTCTTCGCTGACGCACTTCAAATCATTCCCAAGAATAAACAAGGTACAATCCTCTTCTTTGTGCGCCCTCACACGAAACTCTTCCTTATGCACCGGAGTATACCCCAGCACTACCTCTGCGAAATCTCCCTCAAAAGCCTTCGCCAGCCTGTTAATATCCACTCTCTGCTTTCCAAATACCTGATACAGTATGATTTTACCATCCTCTATTCTTACTACTGCATAGGCCTTTGCTTCCGGTATGTAGTAAACATTCTCCGCATATTCTGAGTCCAGCCAGAAGTGATACAAATCCAGATTCTCGCTCATATAGAAGGCATCATTTTCATTTGGCTCATCACTTTGGAAATATGCCTTTATCACAGTATCCACCGCTTCTGGATTCACCTTCTCCATAGCATATGGCAAGGCAGTATTTTCCTTTTCATAAGGCATGTAGTATTCATATTCCTCACAAGGGACAAATCCAAACTTTGGATAATAATCCAGAACATCATCGTTTCCAAACAGATAAATTCCATCTACTTTTCCGGCATATTCCTGCAAAACCGCCTCCATAATCTGGCGATTCAGCCCCTGCCCGCGATGTGCCCCATCCGTCATAACCGTACCAAGCTGAATATAGTTTTTTATGACTCCATTCACATCAAACTGCATCCGGTTCACAGAAACATTGGAAACCACTTTTCCCTCCTTAAGTATTGCATGGGGAACATACATCTCTCCAAAATATCCTGCCCCATGCCAGCCGGTAAAATCAAAGCCAAAGGTATTCCTCGTCAGCTCATTAAAGGAATCCAGTATTTTATTATCATTTCTATATATTTTTTTAATCATCTTTCCTACATCTCCTTACACATAAAAACTACATGCTCACAGTCCATAAAGCCGTTTTTCTTATAAAACATTGGCGCAGGAGCATATTTGTTGGTAGAAAATGTAATTCCTGCAAGCCCCTTAGTCTTGATATATTCCTCCACCTTCAGCAAAAGCATGGTACCATACCCTTTACGCTGAAGCTCCGGCCTTACAAACATCTCTTCTACAAATACCTCGTTGTTATTCCACCACACCTTCTCATGGGCAAATATCGCTCCGAAGATATCTCCATTTTCCTCTACCACATACCCTACAAACTTATCCATATTATAAAAATCAATCAGGTACTCTGTGGCCTTTTCCCTGCTCCATCTGCACTGCCACATCTCGTTGTTGTATACACTACAGAGTATCTCCGCACATACCGCCAAATCCTCTGCCCTTAACACTCTTATGGTCATATTCTATCTTCCCCCTTCCCAATCCTCATTGCAATGTCTTTATCTTCGAAAAGCCAAAGCTCCTTAGGTTTCCAAAAAGTTCAAACAATACCTGCTGCATGGTCTCCGGTTTTAAGGAAAAGCTTCCCGGAAAGCCTCCGGTGCAGTGATTTACGCCCCAGTAGTATGGCGGCGCAATCACACATTCTCTGCCCATATCTTCCAACCTTTTCTTTACCCTTTGACACATGCTTACGCTCCAGTAGATATCACAGCCAAGCGGCAGATGCGGACCATGCTCCTCTATCACACCCAGCGGAAAAAGCACCGGCAATTCCCTTTTTGCTGCATTCTCAAGCTTCTGCCAATTTTCCGTTACCATGGTATCCCTCAACAAATCAAAAAACATTTATACTTCCTCCTACATCTTCAAAAGCACTTAGGCGAGCTGCTTCCCTATGAGCTTTACATAGTAAAAAAACGCAAAACTATCATCCTGCCGATAATAGCTCTGCGTCTTAGCGTCTGGCTTAGTTATTCACTTTCATCTCCGGAGCTCTCTTTATTAACCCAAAAACTTATCCAATGTACTAAATATCATATCTGCACTTGCCGGCTTTAATAAATATCCTGCTGGTTTAAGTCTCAGCACTGCCTCAATGTGTTCCTTATCATTCACACCGGTTAAGAACACCACCGGAATATCCTTAGCCTCTTCCACCTCACGAATCATCTCCAGCGTCATCTTACCATCACACATGGGCATCTCATAATCCAGGAAAATGATATCCGGCTTCTTCTTTCCGATTAAGGTAAGGGCCTTCATTCCGGAGGTAGCCATCTGCACCTCGTACTTCTGCTTCAGCATCTCATTTAAGGTGCGAAGCTGCATAGCATTATCATCTACCAGCATGACAACCTTCTTACCACTTTTCTTTTCCTCCGCTACTACGCCCTCTTCTGTTAATTCCAGCTCCAGCTTCTGACATACGGTTTCCAAAATTTTCTCATTCTTAAGAGGTCTGATTAGCAGATTGAACTGCTCCAGCTTAAAGAATTCATTGAAGGCTTCCACCTCTCCTTCCGTACCGATACAGATTACCGGAATACGGGAATAATTAAACTTCAGCTCACTGAAAATCTTTCCGCTGTCCACATCCAGTCCAACCAGACTGATAAGCACCAAATCCGGCCGCTCCACCTTCAACATGCCTTTTACCATTTCGTGATCATCCACACACATTTGCACCTTAAAATTCCGGCTCAGATAATTACTGATATCCTTGTACAATGCGTTTATTTTTCCAATAAAAAATATTTTCTTCATGTCCCACCCTCACATTCGTCCTTAATTTTACTAATAGTTATTATACCATCTTCTGCTTCCAAATTCATCACCTGCATACAAAGTTCGTCCACAAAAGACTGTATTTTTTCTTCAAAGCTGTACTTCTTTAATACCTCACAAACATAATCTGCTGCCGTATAATCATCATTCTCAAGATTCATTTGCAGCATCTCCAGATAGGGCAGGATTTCTTCCACACTGCATTTCTGTACCCTTTCTTCTTTAGGAATAACTGCTTCTATCCTTATTCTGTGCTTTTCTATCTCATCCAATAGTACCGGGTGCAGTCTGACAATCCTATCCACATCACCATTTATTGCCGCAACCTCCAAAAGCCTTGCAAGCTTGGATAACAGTAGCGCTCCCACCGTAGCAGCCGTACTCTTTAATCCATGCACCTCAATCCGGTACAGTGCCAGCTGCTCATTCTCATGAATACCTTCAAACAGGGGGAAAAGCTTGCCCGGTAACAGCCCCAGCTGGTGATAAAAATCTTCCAAGGTCTTCTTCAAAAGCTCCTCACTGCGTAGTAAATTCATTGCATATACGAAATCAAATTCATCCAGCTGTGGCAGCTGTGCTTCCTGCGTAACGGTCTGGGACGCTGCCGCCTGTTCCCCTTTCCTTACCAGCTCCTGGGGAAGATATTGCAAAATCAACTTATCCAGCTTTTCCGGTGCAATGGGCTTTGACAGATAATCATCAAAACCGGCCTTTAAATACTGCTCCCTTGCCCCCACCACAGCGTTAGCTGTGAGCATAATCACAGGCGTACCCCGGCAAAGCTTCTTTTCCTTTAAAATCTGCAGCGTTTCCACGCCGTCCATATTGGGCATCATATAATCCAAAAAGATGATGTCAAACTCCTGCTGCCCGGTCAGTCCAATGCATTCCTCACCACTTCCCGCTTCGTATATCCTCATTTGGGTCTGCTTTAACAGATTGCAAAATACCTTACGGTTCATCTCATTGTCATCTACGATGAGAATTCGGGCATCCGGTGCTATGTAGCTTGCATCATATCTGTTTTCCTCATTAATCTGTGAAATTCTCTCATGAAAGTCTCCCAGTGGCTCCTGCTTCACAACCTTTTGCCACAGTTCAAAGTAAAACTCACTTCCCACACCATACTCGCTGACAACCTTCAGCTCACTATCCATAAGGTTTAAAAGCTGCATGGCAATGCTCATCCCCAGCCCGGTACCTTCCACATGCCTGTTCTTTGCCTCATCGATTCTTTCAAACCTTGCAAAGAGCTTGCCCAAATCCTCTTCCCTAATACCAATGCCCGTATCCTTTACGGAAAAATGTAAAATAGCGTTCTCCCCTTCCACTTTTCCTGTAATCTTTAAGGTAACGCTTCCCTCCTTGGTATACTTCACCCCATTGGTCAAAAGATTTACCAGCACCTGACGGATACGGAGGTCATCTCCATAGTAGGTTGTGGGAATGGATGGGTCTATATCGAAGTTCAGAGATAGTCCCTTTCCCTTGGCTCTCACACTAATCATATTATATAGGTCATTTAAAAGGCTGCTGATTTCATAATTGTCCATCACCAGCTCCATCTTACCCGACTCTATCTTCGATGAATCCAGAATTTCATTGATAATACTTAATAATGCACCGGCAGAGCTTTTTATATCATAAGCATACTTCTTAATCTCCGGTTCGCTACTCTCCCTGAGAATCATCTCATCCATGCCAAGTATCGCATTAATGGGAGTACGGATTTCATGGGACATTCTGGCAAGGAAATCGGTCTTGGCGCGGTTCGCCGCATCAGCACGGGCGGTTTCCTCCTGCAACAGCTTTACCAGTACTGCATCGGGATTTGCCACTGTCATATACATACATAAGCAAAAAAGCACTACACCAAGACTTGAGGTTAACGCATGAGGTACAAAGAACTGAAAGCCCGAAGCCCCCAGCACGGAAATCAGCGCCAGAATTACGGCAATCATATTTTTTGTCGTAATAGATTTCCGATGACTTCTGACAAAATTAATTATCATCAGCATATAAACTACAACGCATACATACAGCATGTTGGGTCCAGGCCCATAGGAATAATTTCCAAACGGCGTTTCCATATAGTACACCGGCAAAAGTGTGGTAGTAAAAAGTACAATCACATAGGGAACATAGCTCCAGATGACCCCTCCAAGCGCCCTTTCCAGCTCTTTTTCTACCAGCGCCACCAGATACTGATACACCAGCATAAACATGGTAGCCAGCGTTACAAAAAAGCCAATATGTGCCAGCCTATTAATAAGGGGATGCACCGTCTCCAGCCTGTTCACCGTGTAATTACTCGCGATATCAAATATCATATTGACAAATCCCACAATTAAAAGACTGATAAAAACCTTATTATCCCTTTCCTTATGCTTGATGCCAAACCAGCACATAAAGAAAAGAACCGCGATAATAAACATACAATATATCTGGGCTTTATAGTAAATCATAATGCTCCTCCTAGTTCTATGGTACTATTATAAAAGAATAAGCCGTAAAACACAATCGCGTTTTACAGCTTATTTTTCTATCCATATGTTCTATCTTCCGCTTACCTGATAGTTTTTATAAACTTTTTTTCCTAGGAAAACCAAAATCACACTACATAGCATATACAAAATTGGTGCTATTTGAAGATTTCTGAAATACACGCCGAAAATCTTCACCATCTGCAAATCCATAAATTCCCACATACCGAAAATCATGGTAGGAAGCAGCTCATATGTCTGATTAAAAATCCGAAACTCCGTGTAAGGTGTATAACAAAGTGTAAATAACATACCACCAAACATAATCCCCATTACCGCCACGCTGTTACGAAGAGCTTCCGATAGGAACATGGTGATGATACTGTAAAATACAGCTACCACAAAATAAATCAAAATCATCAATAACGTTGCCTGTCCCATGGTTATATTCCAGCTAGCCATCGGTGCATAAATCTGTAGTGCTACCCCAAAGCCCTCTGTGCCATAGATTAGCAATGTTGGTATTAACGACGCCACAAGCATCACTACTGCACTACTTAATCCGAAGGTAACTCCGGCCAGAATTTTGGCCATATATAACATTCGTTTGCCAAATTTACTACACAAAATAAGTTGATCCGTCTTACGTACATGCTCTTCCGAAAATACAGTGGAAAGGCAGATGGCAATCGTCAGTAGCAACATAACATTCAAAGAATACACCTCTCCTATTATCAGTTCCCAACCATCCGCATAACCATAAGCAAAAGGTTTTGATATCTTCTCCTCCTCTGCCATCCAATATTTCTTTTCACCCTCAGCAAGCATCTGCAACTCCATCGCTTCTTGTATGTAATCCATACGTTCTTTGTACAAATCGGCGGCAGAAACCACATGAATGGCATTATAATCCCCGGTAATACGAACTACATACTGATAGATCATCTTTAATCGTTCCTGCTCCTTAATACGCAGCTCGGCCTCTGCAAGACTTTCCCCTTCTATCATACTCACACTGACTTCTGCGGATAATCCATCTACACTGGCGTCCCCTTCACGATAAACACCGCGATAGCTTTCTCTCACCTCACTAAGCAACCCATCATCAATAAGCTTCCCATCGATTGTTAAAGCATTCGCCCTATTCATCTGCAGCACTTCATATCCGCTAAGTTCCACCTTCTTGCCACTTTGCGAATCGTTATATGTGTGAATGCTCAACGCCTCTGCCACTCCCATATAACAGGAAATCACCAGCATTATCACCATGGTAATCCACACAATTTTTCTCTTAAATATCTTCTTCAGTTCAAAGACATACATATCCTTAAAGTTATTCATGTGCTGCCTCCTCTCCGAACTGCTGAAGATAGAATTCTTCTAGGTCTCCATTTTCTTCCGTCCACTCGCCCTGATATATAAGCTGGCCATCCTTCATCATCAGTATCCTGTCCGCAATATGCTCAATATCCGACACGATATGTGTGGAAAGAAGTACAATACTCTCCTTTCCAAGATCAGCAATCAAATTGCGAAAACGTACTCTTTCCTTTGGGTCTAAGCCCGCGGTAGGCTCATCCAGCACCAATAGCTCCGGATTATTCAGAAGTGCCTGGGCTACGCCAAGTCTCTGCTTCATACCACCGGAATAGGTCTTAATCTTTTTCTTTGCCTGCTCTGTAAGTCCCACCAGTGCTAACAGTTCCTTTACCCTTCTCCCAGCAAAGGACTTCTCCAACCCTTTCAAGGATGCCATATACATCAAAAAATCCTGTCCGGTAAATTCGGGATAATATCCAAAATCCTGTGGCAGATATCCAAGGCGCCCCCGATATTCCTCCGTAGACACATCATCCTTATCCAGCATCACCGTACCACCGGTAGGCTTTAAAATCCCGCATATCATTCTCATAAGTGTCGTCTTGCCTGCTCCATTTGCTCCCAGAAGTCCGTAAACCCCCGGTGTCAGGCGCAGGGATATTCTGTCCACCGCAATCTTATTTTTATATTGCTTCGATAAACGGTCAATTATTAGTTCCATACAAAATCCTCCGTTTGATAAATCATCCTTTGATATTCCTTATAGCCCCTTCCCAGTAAATACAATGCAAACACGCACCACCAGATAAAGTGCTTCTCTTCATACACCCATGACAGAAAGCTTCTTATATACACGCCCAGACTGCTGACAATCACTGCACATCCCGTACATACATAAGAGCTTTGATAATCCTGCAGCTCTCTTACCGCAATCAGTCCTAAAACAGCCGTCAGTAAATATGGCACCAATAAATAAACAGCTTCTTTCACCATAGGAAATAATTCACTTCCCCCTGACAAAGGAATTAAAACACCAATAATCCCTAAATGTACCAAACCGATAGACACCATACGTGCCAGGGTTATACTTTTTAAAGAAAATCTGGCGGACATCTCCAGCTCAGACATTCCATAGCTTACAGACCTTGTCCCCTCCAGCACCGCACATAGGGCAATAAAGGGTATAAAAGCCGAAATAATCCAAAGCCGATTTATCTCCATAAAGCGGATAGCTGCAAGAGCTGCTACCAATATAAGCAGTGACAATATCCATACCCGTTTTCTGATATAAAACAGCTGGCTCTTCACAAAATCAAAGGTACTGACCTGTGCAGGCCGGGCTTTTCTCAAAAATGAATCCTTCTTCTCCGGCTTAGGTGCGGCAAACACCTCTTTCAAACATACCTTCATATCCTGTTTCATCGTGTATCCTCCACTTTTGGGCATATACATCCCTTTTCCCATTTCATACCCATTTTATAAGCAATTTACCTGTAAAAAAGCACTTTATGTAAACCTTTTGGGCACATGCACATAATCTACCTCCTCATACCCAGAAAAACCTTTCTTTTCTGGGCATCAACTCATGTACCTCATCCTCCATGCCCAAATCTCTTATTCCAGCATACGCTCTAATGTCTCCGTTACCTTTTTCAGCTTCCTATGCAATGTAAATCTGGAGATTCCATACAGCTTACATATAACAGCCACCGGAACTTCATTTACATATCGAAGAAGTAAAAGCTCCTTCTCTACCTCTGGCAGTCCTGCCAATGCCTCCCCCAGCATCACTCTAAGCAGTACCTGTTCCTCATGCCCTTCCCTAGCAAGCTCCTCGGGCAGCTCAGCTTCCTCACCTTTCCGATACTTATCCACGCATAGATTGTGTGCAATCCGGTATAAGTATTGCAAAGTAAACTCACTGCCATAATGCCCGAAACGCTCATAAAACCGAAGGAAGGCTTCCTGCGTAATATCCTCCGCTGCTTCTCTTTGGTGCACCTTAAAGTAGCAGTAGCGGTATATTTTATCATATTGTTCTTCTAAATCTGTTTTGCCCATGGACCCGCTGTGAAACCTCCCTTCATAATGTATAACGTTTAAAACCAACAGAATGTGCGAATTTTTTATAAAATATTTTATAATCGAAAAAAAGCCCTGTAAACAGAGCTTTCGCTCTATCTACAAGGCTTTCTGATTTTAAATATTAAATTCTTGCATCAAATAATCCACAGAAGCTGTCAATGGGGTCAATTCCGGTAAATGCCTCCGGACCTGCCATCAGTTTCTCCACCAGAGCATCCAGGGTACTATCCTTACCATCATAAGTATTGATGTAAGTTCTTGCCTGTGGAATATCAGCCAGCATGGTAGGCTGACCACAGCCGATAACCACTACCGGTAATTCGAATACATACCAGGGAATCTCTCCACCTCCCTTGGATAACCCAAAGCTTGGTCTGCCGTTTGATACATCACAGAGAGTGATTACCACATCCATATCCTTCACGAAATCTGCAATGGCGTTCTTACCTGCAAAATAAAGATTAATGTTTGGCTTCTCCCCTGCTGCCATCTGCTTCTTCATCTTGTCCAACGGACTTTCATAAATAAAGGCATCAAAGCCCTTTTCACAAAGCCTCTGCTTCAAAGCCTCTGCGGGATTGCCACCGCCGTAGCCCATGGCCTTCATCAGCTCGCCCATGGCACCATTATTGCCCTTAATGTGTACAATCATCACTCTCTTATATCGCTCCGGAGTAAGAGGCAATACCTCCTTATCCTTGTATTTTACAAGGGTAAGGGCATCCTTACTGATGGCCTTCTGCATCTCCATATACTCCGGCTTTCTTAAGGTGGTAGCCAGTACGTCCGGCTGAGGTACCAGCTCCTCCTTTGCTTTCTTATGAAGTCCCATACGAGCCTTTAATCCAAGAATTCTGGACAGAGCCTCGGTCATTCTCTCTTCGCTGATAATGCCACTCTTATATGCCTCTAACATGGTGTTAAAGTCCTCTTCCGGGTCATTGAAGAATAAGAACATATCACAGCCTGCATTGATGGACAAGGGCAGCATCTCACTTCTCTTCATACGATTGGTCATCGCCACCATATGGGAAGCGTCGGTCACTACCATACCATTAAAGCCCAGCTTGTCACGTAAAAGTCCGGTCATAATGTTCTTACTTAAGGTAGCCGGCATCATATCATCATCCGCAATCTGAGGGTCCAGCGCTCTCTCATACTTAGGCATAAGGATATGACCGCCCATAATCGCATCCAAATCATTCTCAATCAAGGTCTTATATACATGACCGTAGGTTGCATCCCACTCCTCCACATCAAAATAGTTCACATTGTTGGAGATATGTGCATCTCTAAAGTCCTGCCCATTTCCCGGGAAATGCTTTGCTGCGCAGGCAAAGCCGGGGATGGTATGCGCCCCCTTAAGGTATGCCGCACTCATTCTTGCCACACGCTCCGGATCATTACCAAAGGCACGTCCGATTACCTCGGTATTCTCCCAGTTGTACGCAATATCACAAACCGGTGCAAAGGCCATATTACAGCCGATAGCTGCACCTTCCTCGTTGGACATCTTACCCAGCTGGAATGCATATTCATCATTATCTGTGGCACCAATCTTTACACCACTGCCGATTAGAGTACCGTCTGCGCAGGCACCATCTCCACCGGCCTCTGTATTACATGCGATAAATATGGGAACCTTCGCATATTTCTGTAGCTTTCTGTTCTGCTCCTGAATCGCCGCGCCGGGTGCCGGATTATAGCGGCATCCGCCCAGATGATATTTCTCCATCAGCTCCTTTAAATGCTCCTCATCGTGGGAAGAGGTCAGCTGGAAAAATAACTGTCCTACCTTTTCCTCATCCGTCATACCTGCGATTGTATCTGTAACCCACTTACAATCTTCCTCTGATAAATAATAAGGTCTCGCTTTTAAATCCACCATAATATTCTTCTCCTTTACTTTAAGTTCTCTAAAAATGCAGCTTCCTTTTCTTCCTGATAGGTACCGCCATAGTTTCCTTCCAAAAGCTTTGTTACTGCCGTCTCTTCAAATTCTGCCCAGGATTCCTTCTCATGTCTTACTAAAATGGGATAATAAAAAACATCATTTTTCCTTGCCGCGTCCTTATCTCCCGGTGCATCCCCTACCATAAGAACCTTATCCTTGTCATACCCCTTTTTCAGAAGCTCCGCAATACAGTACGCCTTGCTTCCCACATCCTGCGCAAGGATGAGGTCCACATGCTCCAAAAGGTGATACAGCTCCCATTCCTCCACAACGGCCTGTCGGTTGGCAGAAGAAACAATGGCTACATCCCCATATCTGTGAGCATATTCCAAAGCTTCCTCCACTCCTTCGAAGGGCTTTTTGTCATCAAAGGAACTTTCATTCATACTCTCATTTACACTTCTTGACCAGGAAAGG
>CAZOSU010000061.1:0-10992 GCA_964582515.1 uncultured Acetatifactor sp.
CCGGAAAGGGAGGTGACGGCACGGTGGCCGTAGCCCTTCAGGCTGACGATTTCCAGCATCTGCTCTACCCGCTGGTTAATCTCCTCCTTGGGCACCTTCGCCACCCGAAGTCCGAAAGCGATGTTGTCAAACACATTCAGGTGGGGAAACAGCGCGTAACGCTGAAACCCATACAGGGTGCACTCCTCCAGCCTCCAGTCGCCGATTTTTTTACTGGCTTTATTAATGGCGGTAATTTCTGCGTGAGCGAGGGTATTTTTGTCGGTGTTGCGGCGGTTATACCCCCGTCCGATGATTTTCCCTTCGTGGACGATGACGCATCCAATGGGAACCTCTCCCAGAGCCAGCGCTTTCTCTGCCAGCTTCAGTGCGGCTTTCATATATTTTTCCTGCACATTTTTAATAACAGCCATGGAACCTCCGTTGCAAAAGTCTTATTTTTTCGATATACTATGTCTTACCCATTGATATTAGTATAAGAGAAAAAGGGCAGGAGTACAAGATTGAAGAAAATTTTAAGTAAATTTATTGGAGATAAAAAGTTTTATAAGATGGTGCTGACGGTAGCGGTGCCTATTATGATTCAGAATGGTATTACAAACTTTGTGGGACTTCTGGATAATATCATGGTGGGAAGCGTGGGCACGGAGCAGATGACCGGTGTGGCCATCGTGAACCAGCTTCTGATGGTGTTTAATCTAAGTATCTTTGGGGCGATTTCAGGACCGGGGATTTTCGGGGCGCAGTTCTATGGTAGCGGCGATAAGGAGGGGATGCGCAATACCTTCCGCTTTAAGATGATTATCTGTGCCATTATCGTGCTTTTGGGAATCGGTATTTTTCTCGGCTTTGGAGAGGGGCTGATAGGACTCTATCTGCAGGGAGAAGGGGAAGCAGCGGCCATTGAGACCACCTTATATTATGCAAAGCAATATCTTATGGTGATGCTTCTGGGGCTTCTGCCCTTTGGTATAGAGCAGATTTATACCAGCTCGCTGAGGGAAAGCGGAGAAACCATGGTTCCCATGGTAGCAGGTATTCTGGCGGTAGGTGTGAACTTTGTGCTGAATCTGGTGCTTATCTTTGGGCTCTTAGGATTTCCGAAAATGGGCGTGGTAGGCGCTGCTGTTGCAACCGTGATTTCCAGAGTGGTGCAGGCTGTGGTAGTGGTGATTTGGACTCACAGGCATGCAGCCAGGATGTACTTTATTGAAGGGGCGTATAAGACCCTGCGTATTCCAATGGGTCTTGTAGGGCAGATTGTGAAAAAGGGCTTTCCGCTGATGATGAACGAGATTCTCTGGTCGGCAGGTATGGCCATGCTGTCCCAGTGTTATTCGGTCAAGGGCTTAAACACTGTGGCGGCGCTGAATATCAATAATACAATTTCTAACCTGTTTAATGTGGTGTTTATCGCCTTGGGAAGTGCGGTGTCCATTATTGTGGGGCAGCTTCTGGGTGCGGATAAGATGGAGGAGGCTGTGGATACGGACAACAAGCTTATCGCGTTTACGGTGATGTCCTGCTTTGGTATGGGAGGTCTGCTTTTTTTGTGTGCACCGTTGTTTCCCATGGTGTACAATACCGGCGATGCGGTAAAGGGGCTGGCTGCCAGCTTTATCCGGGTTTCCGCAGTATGTATGCCACTGTATGGTTTTACCCATGCAACGTATTTTACCCTGCGTTCCGGTGGCAAGACGGTGATTACCTTTTTGTTTGACAGCTTCTTTGTGTGGACGGTGTGTATCCCGGTGGCTTATGTGCTGAGCAGATATTCTTCTCTTACGCCGGTGATGCTGTACTTTACCTGTCAGTCCATGGACTGGATTAAGTGCGTCATAGGCTTTGTTTTGGTGAAGAAGAAGGTATGGGTAAAGCGTCTTGTGGCAAATGCGGCATAGTAGTATTTGTTCAGCCTGCACCCCTTGTGAGGTTGCACTGTGGGTGCTTTCCCTTTGCTCATTAACCGGCGATAAGCTTATGGTATGTATAACCGGATTTTTTTCAAAATGTGCAAAAGGGATATTTTGCGGGTGTAATTACTTGAAAAATTATGTTAAAATAAGAGTAACTATTTTTACAGGAGGTATTTCAAATGATTAAGGGATTTAAAATGAAGCTCTATCCCGGTATGGAGGCAGAGTATGAAAAGAGACACAATGAGTTATGGCCGGAGATGGCGGATATGATTCATGAGCACGGCGGAAAGAATTATACCATCTTCCTTGATAAGGAGACCCTGACCTTATTTGGCTATATCGAAATCGAGAATGAAGAGAAGTGGGCAAAGGGTGCTGACACTGCAATCAATCGTAAGTGGTGGGATTTCATGGCAGATATCATGGAGACCAACCCGGACAACAGCCCTGTAAGCATCGATTTACAGAACGTATTCCATCTGGATTAAGAATTTATGACGCGGGAGCTTTTGGAGGAGCTTAGGGAAATCACCGCGGAGGAGAAGCGGATTTTATCGGGCTCGGCAGAGATTGAGAAGGGGATATATATGTCCCCGGAGAGCAATGTGGTGGATGCGGGTAAGCTCCTTGATGCAGGCAAGCTGATACAGGTGCGGCCCCATACCCGTTTTGTCCATTTTCCGGCTCATACCCACAATTACATCGAAGTGATTTATATGTGCGCCGGAAGTACCCATCATGTGATAGATGGTCACGATGTGTATCTTCACGAGGGGGAGCTTTTGTTCTTGAACCAGCAGGCTGTGCAGGAGATTTATCCTGCGGGAGAAGGGGATATTGCGGTAAATTTTATTATTTTGCCGGAGTTCTTTGATTATACCCTGAAGCTGATGGAGGAGGAGCAGAATCTTCTGCGGGATTTTGTGGTGGACTGTCTGACGGGGAAAAATCAGGCATCGGGCTACCTTCACTTTAAGGTGGGGGATGTGCTTCCGGTGCGAAATCTTTTGGAGAATCTGATTTGGACCATCCGAAATAAGCAGCCCAATAAGCGCAGTATTAACCAGATAACCATGGGGCTTTTGTTTTTGCAGCTCCTCAATCATGGCGAGCGCATGGAGACGGCTAAGGGCAATCCCCAGCAAAGACTGATGATGGATGTTCTTACTTATATCGAAGAGCATTATCGGGATGGGGAATTTGCGCTTTTGGCAGAGGAGCTTCATTACGATGTGTATTGGCTTTCCAGAGAGATTAAGAAGCTGTCCGGGAAAACTTATACGGAGCTTTTGCAGGAGAAGCGCTTAAATCAGGCGGCCTATCTTCTGGAGCATACGGGGATGCCCGTGCTTGATATCGGTCTGGCTGTGGGCTATGAAAACATGAGTTACTTCCACCGCATTTTTCAGAAACGGTTTGGAGTGACGCCGAGAAATTATCGTGTAAATAAGGGGACTGCTACGAATGCGTAGCGGTTCTTTTTTTTATTGTCTGAAATGTATAAAATGCTTCGAAATTTAGCACTTTAACGAAATGAAAGCACTTACAATCCCACAAAAAACAACATATGCCATATTGACAATACCACACAATCGGTCATATAATATAGGAAGAATAACAACAAAATACCACAAATCTGTGATGAGTGAGGGATTTTGATGAAATACAATAGCACGAAGGTTCCCAAGACGGAACGTATCACAAAATTAATAGAAGATTTGTATGCAAAGATGCCGGAGATTGAGAGTGCCAGAGCGCGGCTTCTGACCGAGAGCTTTCGGCAGACAGAAGGAAAGCCCCTGATTATGCGTAAGGCTCTTTCCTTTGCACACATTCTGAAAAACATACCGATTATCATCAGGGAGAATGAGCTGATTGTGGGAAGCTCCACCATCGCTCCCAGAGGCTGCCAGACCTTCCCGGAGTTTTCCTATGACTGGCTGGAGGCAGAGTTTGAGACGGTGGCCACCAGAGAGGCTGACCCGTTTTATATCGCAGACCGGACCAAGCAGGAGCTGAAAGAAGCCAATGCTTACTGGAAGGGCAGAACCACCAGCGAACTAGCTACGGAATATATGGCGCCGGAGACCAGGACTGCCATGGAGCACAATATCTTCACACCGGGCAATTATTTCTACAACGGCGTGGGCCATGTGACAGTGCAGTATGAAAAGGTACTGTCCATTGGCTATGAAGGAATCATGAAGGAGGCCGGTGAAGAGCTCCTTAAGTGTAAGCCGGGAGATGGTGATTATGCCACCAGAAAGACCTTTTTAGAAGCGGTGATTATCAGCTGTCAGGCTGTTATTGATTATGCGAAGCGTTATGCAGATTTGGCGGAGAAGGAAGCCGCAGGCTGTATGGATCCGGTGAGAAAGCTGGAGCTGTTACAGATTGCGGAGAATTGCCGGAATGTACCTGCCAAAGGAGCAAGGAGCTTTTATGAAGCCTGCCAGAGCTTCTGGTTTGTACAGCAGCTGTTGCAGATGGAGTCCTCGGGACATTCTATTTCCCCGGGACGCTTTGACCAGTACATGTATCCTTACTATAAGAAGGATTTGGAAAATGGAACCTTGACAAGAGAGTTTGCCCAGGAGCTGATTGATTGTATCTGGGTAAAGCTCAATGACTTGAATAAATGCAGAGACGCGGACAGCGCCAAGGGCTTTGCCGGCTACAGCTTATTCCAGAATCTGATTGTAGGCGGTCAGGATGAGGCAGGAAGAGATGTGACAAATGATTTGTCCTTTATGTGTATCGATGCTTCCGCCCATGTATTTTTACCCATGCCATCCCTTTCCATCCGTGTATGGAACGGTACCCCACACGAGCTGATGCTTCGTGCGGCAGAGCTTACCAGGACGGGTATCGGTCTTCCGGCATATTACAACGACGAAGTGATTATTCCGTCCCTGATGAGTATGGGACTTAGCTTAGAGGATGCCAGAACCTACAATATCATCGGATGTGTGGAGCCCCAGAAGGCTGGCAAGACCAACGGCTGGCACGATGCGGCGTTCTTTAACATGTGCAGACCCTTAGAGCTGGTGTTCTCCGGCGGTGTGGATGAGGGCGTGCAGATTGGTCCAAGGACCAAGGCGGTAGAAGAGATGACAAGCTTCCAGGAGTTCTTTGATGCTTACAAGGAGCAGATGGAGTACTTCATCGAGCTTTTGGTAAATGCGGACAATGCCATCGACCAGGCCCATGCAGACAGAGCACCCCTTCCCTATCTGGCAAGTATGGTGGATGACTGTATCGCCAGAGGAAAGACCTGCGAGCAGGGCGGCTGTGTATACAACTTCACCGGGCCCCAGGGCTTTGGAATTGCCAATGTGGCAGATTCATTGTATGCAGTAAAGACGCTGGTATTTGAGGAACAAAAGGTGTCCATGGCAGAGCTTAAGAAGGCTCTGATGTTTAACTATGGTAAAGAAATAAATAATATCGTGATATCACAGATTGCCGGAAATCTGGCATCGGAGATGATAAAGGCAGGGCAGACACCTACGCCGGAGATGCTGGCAAAGGCTTCGCTGGCAGTAATCAGTGAGGCTGTGACAGCGGAGGATAGAAGGCGTTTTGATGAAATTCTTGCCATGATTGAAGAAATACCTAAGTTTGGTAATGACATCGAAGAGGTGGACAGCTTTGCAAGAGAAGTGGCATACACTTATACAAAGCCTCTATTGAAATATACCAATCCACGAGGTGGTCAGTACCAGGCCGGACTTTACCCGGTATCGGCCAATGTACCGCTGGGAGCACAGACCGGAGCCACACCGGACGGACGACTGGCAGGTGTGCCGGTGGCAGATGGAGTTTCACCTTCCGCAGGAAAGGACGTGAACGGTCCTACCGCAGCGGCAAACTCCGTATCCATGCTGGATCACGGTATTGCATCCAATGGAACCCTGTTTAATCAGAAGTTCCACCCTTCCGCTCTTAGCGGCGCGGCAGGACTTGATAATTTCGTAAATCTGATTCGTGCTTACTTCGATAGAAAAGGCAGTCATGTGCAGTTTAATGTAGTTTCCAGAGAGACGCTTTTAGATGCGCAGGCACACCCGGAGAACTACAAGCATCTGGTGGTGCGCGTGGCAGGCTACAGTGCACTGTTTACCACGCTGTCCAGGAGCCTGCAGGATGACATCATCCGCAGAACCGAGCAGGGCTTCTAAGAGGTGATGGTATGGCAGAAACAGATTTAAGGACAAAAGGACGAATCTTTGATATTCAGAGATATTCCATACATGACGGCACCGGTATCCGGACCATCGTATTCCTTAAGGGATGTGTCCTAAGATGCAGATGGTGCTGCAACCCGGAATCCCAGAGGTACCATATCGAGACCTTGCTGGTGCAGGGAAAGCCCAAAACCATCGGCAGGGATGTGACAGTGGCAGAGGTGATGGAGACCGTGGAAAAGGATAGAAGCTACTACCGCAGAAGCGGCGGAGGACTTACCCTTTCCGGTGGAGAATCCCTATGCCAGCCTGCGTTTGCCAAGGCACTCTTAAGGGAGGCCAAGGAGCGGGGGATAAATACCGCCATGGAAAGCATGGGCTGCGCACCTTACGAGGTGATTGAGGAAATTCTGGAATATCTGGACACCTATCTGCTGGATATCAAGCATACGAATCCGCAGAAGCATAAAGAATTTACCGGTAAGAGCAATGAACTGATGCTGGAAAATGCCAGAAAAATAGCCGCCAGCGGAAAGACAAAGCTGGTGATTCGCGTGCCGGTCATCCCTACCTTTAACGATACCCCGGAGGAA
Organism: uncultured Acetatifactor sp.; assembly: GCA_964582515.1. Taxonomy (GTDB): domain Bacteria; phylum Bacillota; class Clostridia; order Lachnospirales; family Lachnospiraceae; genus Acetatifactor. The sequence goes on from CAZOSU010000061.1 coordinate 6,700, forward strand.
ATCGCAGACATTGCAAGGTTTGCGGATAAGCTTCCCGGTGTGGAGAAGATACATCTCCTTCCCTATCATCGGCTGGGGCAGGATAAGTATGAGGGACTAGGCAGAGATTATCCCATGAAGGATATCCTTCCGCCGGACAATGAACACATGCTGATGCTGAAAAAGGTAGTGGAAAATGTATCTGGCTTAACATGTCAGATAGGAGGCTAAACGCAAGCTTTTGCGTTGGCAAATTTGTGCCGGAGACCCAAAGCGTGCGGGACACCGGCAGAATGAAGGAAGTGAAGAAATGGAAAACATGCAAAGAATAATTCAGGAGTGCGTGCCGGGGCGTCAGGTGACACTGGCTCATATCATCGCAAGTCCTGATGATACACTTTTCCAGAAGCTGGGACTTGACCCCCGTATCGATTATGGCAATGCAGCCATCGGTATTACCACGGTCACCCCTTCGGAAACAGCCATTATTATGGCGGATATCGGTATGAAGGCCAGTGGTATTACTCTTGGCTTCGTGGATAGATTCAGCGGCTCCCTCATCATCACAGGCTCTGTCAGCGAGGTGCAGGCGTCCATTGAGGCCATGCAGGATTATGTACAGGAAAAATTAGGATACACTGTCTGCCCCATTACCAAGACTTGAGAAAGCTGGTACTCATGGGGAGAAGTGAGGCAGGAAAGACCACACTTACCCAGGCGCTTAAGGGTGAGGAAATCCGTTACTATAAGACACAATACGTGCACAACTACGACAGCGTCATCGATACGCCGGGTGAGTATGCACAGAGCCGCAGACTGGGGAAGGCACTTGCTCTTTACACCTATGAAGCAGATATTGTGGGAATCCTAGTATCGGCGGTGGAGCCCTACTCCATTTTTCCACCCAATGTAACATGCCAGGCCAACCGGGAATGCATCGGAATCGTAACCAAAATAGACCTGCCACAGGCCAATATAGAGCAAGCGGACAGATGGCTGGAAATTGCAGGCTGCAAGAAAATTTTCCATGTGAATTCCTTAGAAGGCGTGGGAGTTCCGGAGATTCTGGAATATTTAAAGCAGGACCCGGAAGATAATAAATAGTTAGTAATGAAAATTAAATATAAACATCATTTTTTCCAAGGAGGAGAATACAGTTATGATTAACGAAATGGAAATCAAAAAACAAATTTGTGAAGTGGGCAAGAGAATTTACAACCGTAACATGGTTGCAGCAAACGATGGTAACATCTCTGTAAAGCTGAACGATAATGAATTCCTTTGCACCCCTACCGGTGTTTCTAAGGGCTTCATGACTCCGGAATACATCTGTAAGGTAGACGCTAAGGGTAATGTAATCCAGGCAAATAAGGGCTTCAAGCCATCTTCTGAGATTAAGATGCACATGAGAGTGTATGAGAAGCGTCCTGACGTAGGAGCAGTAGTTCATGCACATCCTACCTTCGCTACCTCTTTCGCGATTGCAGGTATTCCTCTTACCCAGCCTATCATGCCGGAAGCAGTTATCTCTTTAGGCTGCGTTCCTATTGCTGAGTACGGTACTCCTTCTACCATGGAGATTCCTGACAATCTTGAGAAGTATTTACCATACTTCGATGCAGTGCTTCTTGAGAACCATGGTGCATTAACCTGGAGTACAGATTTACTTGCTGCATATCACAAGATGGAAAGCGTAGAGTTCTATGCTGAGTTATTATACAAGTCCAAAATGCTTGGCGGTCCTAAGGAGTTTGATAAGGAGAATATCAAGAAGTTATACCAGATTCGTCAGAAATTCGGTATGCCCGGTAAGCATCCTGCAAACATCTGCTTAAACAAGGGCGGCGAGAACTGCCATAACTGTGGCGGAAACTGCGGTGGTCATGCAGATTACAGAAACATGCCCGGTTATGAGTACAATTTCGGTGATGATTGCAGCTGTGGCGGCTCAGGTGTAGATGAAGCTATGATTGCAGAAATCGTTAAGAAAGTTATCGCAGGAATGAAATAAATTTCACCATAGGAGGATTTCTATGGAAGAAAAGGACATTGAACGTATTGTCCGTCAGTGTCTGAGGGAGCTTAAAGCCGCAAAAAGTGTGAATCTGGAAGCGGCCAAGTGCCTCATCGAAGAGGTGGAGGCTGAGGCGGCCAGAATAGGTGTAAGGGCTGTGGTGGCGGTATCGGATGAGAAGGGAAGACCCATTGCGGTTCACTGCATGGATGGTTCCTATATCGGAAGCTTTGATATTGCTGTAAATAAGACCTACACCTCCGTGGCCTTCCAGATGCCCACATGGAAGCTGGCAGAGCTGGCAGCACCGGGAGGAAGCCTTTACGGCATCCAGCACACCAATGAGGGTAAGGTGGTTATCTTCGGAGGTGGGGAGCCTCTTTACATAGGGGAGCAGATGGTGGGTGCCATCGGCGTCAGCGGTGGAAGTGCAGAGCAGGACACCTATTTAGGACAGTACGGAAAAAAGATTTATGAGGAAAAATTATCATGGAAATAACAGAAAGCCAGATTAAAAGTATCGTCGGCGAAGTAATGGCCAAGATGCAGCTGGAGAGCAAAACCACCGGCATGCATGGCGTTTTCGCTGATATGAATACCGCCATTGAGAAGGCGAAGGAAGCACAGAAGGTTGTGCGTATGCTGTCCATGGATCAGAGAGAAAAAATCATTACACGCATTCGTGAGAAGATTAAGGAAAATGCAGAAACCTTTGCAAGAATGGGTGTAAATGAGACCGGAATGGGTAATGTGGGAGATAAAATCTTAAAGCATCTTCTGGTAGCGGAGAAGACTCCGGGTACCGAGGATATCACCACAACCGCGTGGTCCGGTGACAGGGGACTTACCTTAGTGGAGATGGGACCTTTCGGTGTTATCGGTGCCATTACCCCTTGTACCAACCCCAGCGAAACCGTTCTCTGTAATACCATGGGAATGCTTGCAGGAGGAAATACAGTAGTATTTAATCCTCATCCCCAGGCAATTAAGACTTCCATCTTTGCAGTGAATCTTTTAAATGAAGCTTCCCTGGAAGCAGGTGGTCCGGACAACATCGCTTGTACCGTAGAAAAGCCCACCTTAGATTCCGGCAACGTAATGATGAAACATAAGGATATTCCGCTCCTTGTGGCTACCGGTGGTCCCGGCGTAGTTACCGCCGTGCTTTCCAGCGGAAAGCGTGGTATCGGTGCAGGTGCAGGTAATCCTCCGGCGCTGGTAGATGAGACCGCAGACGTACGGAAAGCAGCAGAGGACATCATTAACGGATGTACCTTCGACAACAATCTTCCCTGTATCGCAGAGAAGGAAGTGGTTGCAGTGGATGCTATCTGTGACCAGCTGATGAAGTACATGGTGGAGGAGCAGGGCTGCTACCTTGCATCCAAGGAGGTACAGGATAGACTGTTGAAGACAGTTCTTACCGAAAAGGGCGCGCTGAACCGTAAGTGTGTAGGAAGAAGTGCAAAGGTGCTTCTCTCCATGGTGGGCGTAGAGGTACCGGACAATATCCGTTGTATCATCTTCGAAGGACCCAAGGAGCATCCCCTTATTGCAGAAGAGCTGATGATGCCTATTCTTGGTATCGTAAGAGCGAAGAATTTTGAGGATGCTGTGGAGAAGGCTGTATGGCTGGAGCATGGAAACCGCCATTCCGCACACATTCACTCCAAGAATGTGGACCGTATCACTGCTTATGCAAGAGCAATGGATACCGCAATTTTAGTAAAGAACGGACCAAGCTACGCTGCACTTGGCTTTGGCGGCGAGGGCTTCCCGACCTTTACCATTGCAAGCCGTACCGGTGAAGGACTTACCAGTGCAGCTACATTTACAAAGCGTAGACGTTGTACCATGTCTGATAGTCTTTGTATAAGATAGGAGGAATAAATGATGGAAATGAATACCAATCAGGTAGAAGCAATCGTAAAAAAGGTGCTTGAGAGCCTTTCCGCAGGCAATGCACCCGTAGCGGCTTCTGCAGGCAATAAAAGTATTCCCAAGACAGCAAAGGTAGCAATGCTTACCGAGCTTGAAAAGATTGAAATTAAAGAATACCCCATGCCTGAGGTGGGGGATGATGACATCCTTGTCAGAGTAGAGGGCTGTGGAATCTGTGGTACAGATGCTCACGAATTTAAGAGAGACCCATTCGGACTTATACCGGTTGCTCTTGGACATGAAGGAACGGGTGAAATCGTAAAGATGGGTAAGAATGTAAAGGTGGATAGTGCAGGTAAGGCAGTTGCTATCGGTGACAAGATTGTAACCTGTATGATTTTCAAGGATAACCCGGACAT
>CAZOSU010000062.1:0-10922 GCA_964582515.1 uncultured Acetatifactor sp.
TGTTATATTCTTGACGAGCCATCCATCGGTCTGCATCAGAGGGATAATGATAAGTTGCTTGCAACTCTTAAGCATTTGAAGGATTTAGGAAATACGCTGATTGTGGTAGAGCATGATGAAGATACCATGCTGGCGGCAGATTATATTGTGGATATCGGTCCCCGGGCCGGGAGCCACGGTGGTGAAGTAGTGGCAGTGGGCACAGCGGAGGATATTATGAAAAATCCGGAGTCCATTACGGGTAAGTACCTTAGTGGTGAGCTTAGCATCCCGGTGCCGAAGATGCGCAGAAAACCCACCGGCTACCTGAAAGTAGTGGGTGCTCAGGAAAATAATCTGAAGAATATTGACGTGGAGTTCCCGTTAGGGGTTATGACCTGCGTCACCGGAGTATCCGGTTCGGGCAAGAGTTCTCTGGTAAATGAGATTCTCTATAAGCGTCTGGCGAGAGATTTAAACCGTGCCAGATGTATTCCGGGTAAGCATAAGGACATTAAGGGTGTTGAGCAACTGGACAAGGTGATTGATATTGACCAGTCTCCTATCGGTCGTACGCCTCGTTCCAATCCGGCTACTTACACCGGTGTATTTGATATGATTCGTGACCTGTTTGCTTCTACACCGGATGCAAAGACCAAGGGCTACAATAAGGGGCGATTCAGCTTCAATGTAAAGGGCGGCCGATGCGAGGCCTGCAGTGGTGATGGAATTATCAAGATTGAAATGCATTTCCTGCCGGATGTGTATGTTCCCTGCGAGGTGTGTGGTGGTAAACGGTACAATCGTGAGACACTTGACGTGAAGTATAAGGGAAAAAGTATCTTTGACGTGCTGGATATGACGGTGGAGGAGGCGCTGCCTTTCTTTGAAAATCTGCCTTCTATCCGTCGAAAAATAGAAACCTTAAATGACGTGGGATTGTCTTACATTAAGCTGGGGCAGCCATCTACCCAGCTTTCCGGTGGAGAAGCGCAGCGTATTAAGCTGGCTACGGAATTGTCCCGCCGAAGCACCGGCAGAACCATATATATTCTGGACGAGCCCACTACAGGTCTCCATTTTGCGGATGTACACAAGCTGACAGAGATTCTCCAGAAGCTGGCGGATGGTGGTAATACCGTAGTTGTTATCGAGCACAATCTGGATGTGATTAAGACGGCAGATTATATTATAGATATCGGCCCTGAGGGTGGAGACAGGGGCGGCACGGTGATTGCAAGGGGGACACCTGAGGAGGTAGCTCAGTCACCCATATCTTATACAGGAAAATATATTAAGAAAATGCTGGATAAAGGGTGATTTTCTGCAGGGGATTCTTACATGAAATAAGGTAAAAATTCCCTGCTTTTATTTTGGCATAGTACTAAAGTATTCTGAAAATTAACCGATAAAAACTATATAGCACGGATGCGAAGTATGGGTAAAGGGATTTTACTCTTTCTTTGTGTCCCCTTTTCATACCTATTATGCTATTTATTAAAATTTTTTGAAATCCCAAGGATTTCCTTGCATTTTTGGCGTACGCCTTGTAAACTAAAGTATGATGCATTTAATATGCATGTACTATGAGATATTATCGATAGATGGAAATAGATAGCAAGGTGAAAGGGGATTGAAAATGCAGTGTACAGATATCGGAATTGATTTGGGAACAGCCAGCATTTTGGTTTACATCAGAGGAAAGGGTGTAGTTTTAAAGGAGCCCTCTGTAGTAGCTTTTGATAGAGATACCAACAGAATTAAAGCGATTGGAGAGGACGCGCGTCTGATGCTTGGCAGAACACCGGGCAACATTGTGGCAGTCAGACCTCTTCGTCAGGGTGTAATCTCGGATTATACCGTTACTGAGAAAATGATGAAATACTTTATCCAGAAGGCGCTGGGTAAGAGAACCTTCCGTAAACCACGTATTGCAGTGTGCGTACCAAGTGGTGTTACCGAAGTAGAGAAGAAGGCAGTAGAGGATGCTACCTATCAGGCGGGAGCAAGAGAGGTTTCTATTATTGAGGAGCCTATTGCAGCAGCCATCGGTGCGGGTATTGATATTGCCAAGCCTTGTGGGAATATGATTGTAGATATCGGTGGTGGTACCTCTGATATCGCGGTAATTTCTTTGGGAGGTACCGTAGTATCCGCTTCCATCAAGATTGCGGGAGATGATTTTGATGAAGCAATCGTACGTTATATGAGAAAGAAGCATAATCTTCTGATTGGTGAGAGAACCGCAGAGGATATGAAGATAAAGATTGGCTCCTGCTTCCCCAGAGCAGAAGCAGATTATATGGATGTGCGTGGTAGAAACTTAGTTACCGGTCTTCCCAAGACGGTACGTGTTTCTTCGGAGGAGTGCGAGGAAGCACTTCGTGAGACCACAGCACAGATTGTAGAGACAATTCACAGCGTCCTTGAAAAGACACCGCCGGAGCTTGCAGCAGATATTGCAGACAGGGGCATCGTGCTTACCGGCGGCGGAAGTCTCCTTCGCGGACTGGAAGAATTGATTGAATCAAAGACAGGAATTAATACCATGACTGCAGAGGATCCGATGACTGCAGTGGCTGTGGGAACCGGCAGATATGTGGAGTTCCTTGCAGGCTATAGAGAGGATTAGAAACGTTTGGATAAAGGAGCAGTGCTATGTTAAAAGGATTATATACCGCATACACGGGTATGATTAACGAACAGCATCGAATGGATACCATGACCAACAATCTGGCAAATGCCTCTACCGTTGGTTTTAAGAAGGAGGGGGCTACCAGCCAGTCCTTTGAGGAGCTTTTGGCGTATAAGCTGAAGGATTCTTCCGTTGGTATCGCAAATGTGCAGCGTATCGGTGTGAATACCCCGGGTGTGAAGATTGGCGAGAACTACACGGATTTTTCCCAGGGTTCTTTCCGTGAGACCGGTAATACCTTTGATTTGGCACTGAGTGGTGATGGTTTCTTTGCGATTGAGTATACCAACAGTGCAGGAGAAACCTCTACCAAATACACTCGGGCGGGTTCCTTTACACTCAATGTGGATGGCTACCTTGTGGATAAGGATGGTCAGTATGTGCTGGACGAAAGTAATCGCAGAATCCAGCTGAATCCATTACAGACAGCTACCATTACCCAGGACGGAAGCATCTACCAGAATGGTACTTTATGTGCGAAGGTACAGGTTGCTGATTTTGAAGACTACAATTATCTGGAAAAATATGGCGATACCTACTACCAGCCGGTAGAAGGTGCGAGCATGGTGGATGGTGATGCCACAGTGATTTCCGGCTATCTGGAAATGGCCAATGTAAATGTAGTATCCGAGATGGTGAATATGATTGCAATTACCAGAGCATATGAAACCAATCAGAAGATTTTGCAAACCTACGACGGAAGTCTTGAAATTGCAGTAAATCAGCTTGGAAAGTTACGTTAGATAATGCCGTAAATGGAGGAATAGAATATGGTTCGTAGTTTATGGACAGCAGCAACAGGAATGATTGCGCAACAGAATAATGTGGATACCATTGCAAATAATCTTGCAAATGTAAATACCAATGGTTATAAAACCGAGGTAAATGAATTTAAGTCGCTTCTTTATCAGAATATTCAGACGAAGACTACCACTGCGGATGGTTCACAGAAGCCGGTGGGCGCACAGGTGGGCTTAGGTGTGCGTAATGCATCCATTACCTCTATTTTTAAGCAGGGAAGCTTACTGGATTCCGAGAGCGATTCTGCATTTGCTATCGATGGTAACGGTTTCTTTGCAGTGCGTGGAGAGGATGGAGAGACCTATTATACCAGAAACGGTAATTTCTCCTGGAATCTTGGAACGAACAATGCCATTGCACTTACCAATTCCGATGGACTTCCGGTGCTCGACTCTACAGGCAGTCCGATTGTTTTAGATAACAGTTATGTAACAAGCAACATTACGATTAGTAAGGATGGAACCATTTGTTATCCGGATGAGAACAATAATCCTGCGTCTATCGGTATTTCCATCGGTGTGTATCAGTTCCTGAACCCGTCGGGATTAACCAAGGAGGGGGATAGCTTATACGCAGTATCACCTGCCAGCGGAGCGGCTATTAACGAGGCTACCAGCAATAATGTGCAGAAGAGTACGGTTGTGCAGGGGTATTTGGAAGGCTCCAGCGTACAGGTAGTTGATGAAATGGTTAACTTGATTGTGGCACAGCGTGCTTATGAAATGAATTCTAAGGCAATTACGGCTTCTGATGAAATGATGCAGCAGGCAAACAATCTGAGAAGATAGGAGTAATCAATGGATATTTCAGGATTATCTGGTTATTATAGTAATGTATATGCAAATGCAGCTTCTAATCAGTCGGCAGAAGCCATAAAGAATAATCTTTCTTCCGTAAATTCCACCACATCGGATGATGAGCTTATGGATGCTTGTAAACAGTTTGAAAGCTATTTTGTTGAGCAGATGTTTAAGGCGATGTGGAGTACGGTACCGGAGAGTGAATACTCGTCTAATGCATCCAGCTCTATGATGAGTTATTATAAGGATGAAATGATTAAGGGCTTTGCGGAGGATTCCACAGAGCAGAATGGCTTGGGACTGGCACAAATGCTCTATGAGCAGATGAAAAGAAATTATGGTTTGTAATTAGAAAAGAGTTGCTTGCAACTCTTTTTTCTTTAGAAAGGATATTATGGAGAAGCTGGTTGGGTATGTTGAGCATATCATATATCAGAACCCGGAGAACGGCTATACGGTAATGGAGCTTGTCTGTGAAGATGAAGAGATAACCTGCACCGGAAGCTGCAAGGGGCTTTCGGAAGGGGAAAATATCGAGGCTCAGGGAGAGTACACAGAGCATCCGTTGTATGGGAAGCAATTTAAGATTACCTCTTATAGTGTGGTTGCACCTACGGACAGGGTCAGTATGGAGCGATATCTGGCTTCCGGTGCTGTCAAGGGTGTGGGACCGGCTCTGGCAAAGCGTATCATAAAGCGGTTTGGCGATGATACCTTTCGGATTATTGAAGAGGAGCCGGAGCGACTGATAGAAATCAAGGGCATTAGTCAGCGGATAGCAAGAGAGATTGCAGCCCAGATGGAGGAAAAACGTGATTTGCGAGATGCATTGGTGTATTTGCAGCAGTTTGGAATCTCCAACACGCTGGCCATAAAGATATATGATACCTATGGAATGGGATTATATAAAATCATGCAGGAGAATCCTTACCGTCTGGCAGAGGATATTTCCGGTGTGGGTTTTAAGGTTGCAGATGAAATCGCATCAAAGATTGGAATTCATACGGATTCCGATTATCGTATCCGAAGCGGACTGTTATATACGCTTTTACAGTCTGTTGGCGAAGGACACTGTTTTCTGCCACTGGATATACTTTTGCGCAGAGCATCCCTGCTTTTAGGGGTGGAGGAAAAATATATTCAGCCCCAGGTGGACAATCTGATTATGGATAAGAAGCTGATAAGAAAAGGGCAGAATATTTATGCTGCATCCTATTATTATGCGGAACTGAATTGCGCGCATATGCTTCATCAGCTGAATATGTCCTTTAAAATAGATGAGTCCCTTGCGCGGAAATCTATCCGGCAGATTGCAAAGGACATTCATATGGAGCTGGACGAACTACAGTATCAGGCAGTTTTGCAGGCAATTCAAAACGGATTGTTCATTTTATCCGGAGGTCCCGGTACGGGTAAGACGACTACAATTAATACTATCATTCGCTTTTTTGAACGTGAGGGGCTGGATATTTTTCTGGCGGCACCTACCGGGCGTGCAGCCAAGCGAATGACGGAGGCTACCGGATATGAGGCCAGAACCATTCACCGCATGTTGGAAATTAATGGTGCACCATCGGAGGATGATAATCGTACGGTCCGGTTTGAGCGAAATGAGGAAACGCCCCTGGAGGCAGACGTGATTATTATTGATGAAATGTCCATGGTGGATTTGCCGTTGTTTCAGTCGCTGCTTCGGGCGATTGCGCCGGGAACCAGGCTGATTTTGGTGGGAGATGTGAATCAGCTGCCGTCTGTAGGAGCAGGGCAGGTGTTGAAAGACATTATGGAGTCAGGGTGTTTTCCGATGGTAATTCTTCAGAAAATCTTCCGCCAGGCGGGCGAAAGTGACATTATTGTCAATGCACATCGTATTAATCACGGGGAGCAGATAACTCTTGGTACAAAGAGTAAGGATTTTCTCTTTTTGGAAAGAAATGACGCAAATGTCATATACAAACATATCATCCAATTGATACAGGGGAATCTTCCCAAGTACGTTAATGCAACCCCCTTTGATATACAGGTGCTGACACCTATGCGAAAGGGAGCACTGGGAGCCATTGAACTGAATAAAATACTACAACAATATTTAAATCCTCCTGCACCGGACAAAAAGGAGCATCAGTCCGGGGAAACCATCTACCGGGAGGGAGATAAGGTGATGCAGGTAAAGAACAATTATCAGCTGGAGTGGGAGATTGTATCCCGCTACGGCATTCCGGTGGATAAGGGGCTGGGGGTATTTAATGGAGATATGGGGCGCATACTTTCCATAAATGAGCCGGCAGGGGAGATGACGGTAGAATTTGATGAAGGAAAACGGGTAAATTACACCTTTTCTCTATTGGAAGAGCTGGAGCTCTCTTATGCCATTACCATTCATAAGTCCCAGGGAAGTGAGTATCCGGGTATTATTATGCCGCTGCTCAGTGGACCGAGGATGCTGTTTAACAGAAATCTCCTGTATACGGGGGTAACCAGAGCCAGAGGCTGCGTGACCATTTTAGGAAGCAGTCAGACGGTTCGGGAAATGATAGAGAACGAGAGCGAGAATAAAAGATACACCTCTCTGCGGGAAAGAATCGCAGAGCTGGAGGAAAACATGTCGGAGTAGGGCTTGTCCGAAAGGATGAGGATGAGTCTTAAGAAAATCAAGGGAAAAATAAATTGTCTGGGAGCGCTTCTGTTTCCGGTCAAGTGTCCCATCTGTGACAGGGTGCTGGAGGAACAGCTTCTGCGGATGAAAAAGCGGCTGCCCGTGGGAATATGTTATGAATGTTCCAGAGGTATGCAGTATATTCTGCCGCCCAGGTGCTATAAGTGTGGCAAGCAGCTGCAGGATGAGGCGCAGGAGTATTGTGGGGATTGCCGGGAGCTGGAGCACGAATTTATAATGGGACGGGCTCTTTATGAATACCATAGTATTAAGGAGGCGCTCTTTCGGTTTAAGTACCACGGAAGGAGGGAATATGCGGAGGTTTTTGCCGGAGAGATTTCCTTTTATCTGGGGGATTTTATACGCAGAGTGGAGCCTGACGGGCTGGTGCCGGTTCCCATACATACCCGCAGAAGGGGGCAGCGCGGCTATAATCAGGCGGGAGAGCTTGCAAGAGCGCTGGGAAAGGAAATGGGAATACCTGTTTACGAAAATCTTGTTCTGCGTAAAATAAATACAAAACCTTTAAAGAATATGAGCCCCTCCCAGAGGCAAAATAGTTTGAAAAAGGCTTTTATTCTAGGTGAAAATGTTGTAAAATTAAGTACAGTAATTATCATAGACGATATATACACTACCGGAGCGACCATTGATGCGGTAGCGAAGGTATTGCTTACACTGGGGCCTATGAAAATATACTTTGTTACACTTGCAATAGGAGAAAGCATTTAAATACCATGGAGCAGGAGGGAAACTTATGAATGTAAAGAATTGTCGAAGCTGCGGTAAAATTTTTAACCACTTTTCAGGTCCACAGATTTGCCCGGGATGTCGGGCGGGGCTGGAAGAGAAATTCCAGAAGGTAAAGGCATACATTCGCGAGAATCCGGGAGCAGGTATCCGTGAGGTTTCGGAGGTCTGTGAGGTGGATACCACTCTGATTAACCAGTGGCTTCGTGATGAGCGTTTGGAATTATGTGAGACATCTGCCCTTTTGCTGAATTGTGAAAGCTGCGGTCAGTCCATCCGTTCCGGAAGATTTTGTGACAGCTGTAAGATGTCCATGTCGCAGAACTTCCGCAGTGTTATGCGTGGAGCTGAATCTGCAAAGCAGGCGCCTGCCAAAGCGGCAAAGGACGGCGCAAAGATGAGATATTTAAATTAGCCGTAATAGTGGAGTATTGAAATGATTAAGAAGGAACGTGTAATACTGATGACAAAGCTGGCTTCCTACGAGGAAAAGGAAGGAAGGCAGGCCGGTAAAATCAGCAGATATTTCAGGGGGGACTATATATCGGTTCACCTGCTTAAATCCTGGGTATGTGTTACCGTAGTGTATGCACTATTGGTATGTCTTGGTGTCTTGTATGAGCTGGAGACCTTTATGGAGAATCTGTACAAGATGGATTATGTGGCGTTTGCCCGGGAGATTATCATAGGATATGTCATTATGACAGTGGTATATCTGGTGGCGGTATATATTGCATATGCATACCGTTATGGGAAGGCTCGGAAAAGTCTGAAGCGCTACAGTCAAAATTTAAAAAAATTAGGTTCAATGTATCACAGATAGAAGAGCCGGAAGGTAGTATATGGGTAATATTTTAGAAGTTAGAGACAAGTTAAAATTATTGTATATCAAGAATGAGGTGTTCCTCCTTCCGGTATTAAAGTTCATGTTGGCATTTACGTCCATTTGCATCGTAAATGGACGACTGGGATATATGGCAAAGGTAGACAATCTGGGACTGATATTGATTGCATCCCTGATGTGTTCCTTTCTGCCGGTGGGGTGTGTGGTATTTTTCTCAGCCGTATTCAGCCTATTGCATCTGTATGCCCTTTCTCAGGAAGTGGCGGCGGTTGTTTTTGTACTGTATTTAATTATATTTTTAATATTTTTCCGTTTTGGAACCAGGGATTCGCTGCTTCTTCTTTTCACGGCGATACTGGCATCCATGAAAATTCCCTATATCGTTCCCATCGTGGCGGGACTTGTCAGCGGACCGATGTCCGTAATTCCCATTTCCTGCGGTCTGGTGGTGTATTATCTGCTGTCCAATATTTCGGGTAATGCGGCGGCGATTAATGCCATGGGCGAGGAAGAGGCAGTGGCAAAGCTCCGCATGGTGCTGGACGCATTGGTAGGTAATGATGAACTGCTGGTTATGATAATAGCCTTTGCTGTCACTGTTTTTGTGGTATACATCCTCAGAAGGATGAGTATTGATTACAGCTGGACCATTGCCATGATTGCCGGAGCGATTGTGAATCTGATGATTCTGCTGGTAGGAGATTTGATTCTGGATACGGAATTGGGCTTGTTTGGAGCATTCATGGGAACCATTCTGGCACTTATCTGCGCCAAGCTGGTAGAATTTTTCAGATTCTGTGTGGACTATAACCGTATAGAAAAGGTGCAGTTTGAGGATGATGAATATTACTACTATGTAAAAGCCATTCCTAAAATGAATGTGGCAAAGCAGCGTAAAACGGTAAAGAAGATTAACACACAAAAAAGCGCTGCGACCTATAACCGGCAGCCCGGAACGAGGGTGGAGACAGAGCGTACCGGTTCCCGGACCAATATTTACAGAGAACGTACTTCTGCGCCCAAGAGCGTAACCATTGGTCATAATACCATGGAATATGAGGATGATGAGTTTGAGACATTAGACTAGCAAGGATAGATTTTTATGTTACAGTTCATAACAGAGATTTTGCTCAACTTAAGAAGGTGCGTAACCAATATGGAGATAGGCGATATATTAGAGATTCTGATTATCGCCTATTTGGTGTATCATATTATGCTCTGGATTAAGACAACAAGAGCCTGGGCGCTTCTTAAGGGATTGGTGGTAATCCTTGCTTTCTACGTAGTTGCCCTTATGATGGATATGAACACCATTTTATGGATGTTTAAGAATATCTTTGGTTTTGCCATTACTGCGCTGATAGTAGTGCTGCAGCCTGAAATTCGAAAGGCATTGGAGGATTTGGGTAAGAAGAATATTTTATCCAGCTTCCTTCCTTTTGAGAAAAACTCTAAACAGGATATGGGAAACTTTAACGTTAAGACTGTCAATGAAATTGTCAGGGCCTGTGTGGAAATGTCTAAGGTGAAGACGGGTGCTCTTATCGTTATGGAGCAGAAGCAGTCCCTTTCAGAGTACGAAAGAACCGGCATAGAGGTGGATGGTCTGGTGACCAGTCAGCTGCTGATTAATATATTTGAGCACAATACGCCGCTTCATGATGGTGCAGTTATTGTGCGTAGAAACCGTGTTACCTATGCTACCTGTTATCTTCCTCTGACAGCCAATGACGCCATCAGTAAGGAGGTAGGTACCAGACACCGTGCGGGTGTAGGTATCTCTGAGGCTACTGACTCGGTTACTGTAATTGTTTCTGAGCAGACAGGTAAAATCAGTGTGGCTTATGATGGTAATTTGCAAAGAAATTTTGATGAAGAGAAACTTCGCGAGAGACTGCTTCAGTTTGGACAGAGCAGCCAGCCTGAACAAAGGAAGCAAAAACTTCGCGGGAAAAAGGGAAAGGGCTCAAAGGTATGAAGAGTGGAAAAAAGCTAAGAGATGCTCTTAGGTCGAACTGGCTGCTAAAGCTGGCTTCCCTTTTGATAGCGTTTACGCTTTGGTTTGTGGTTATCATTGTGGATGACCCGGTCAGTGACAAGAGCTTTAGTAATATTCAGGTAGAGCTGGTGAATACAGAACTACTGACAGATAAAGGGATGATGTATGAGGTGCTGGATAATTCGGATATTTTGAAACGAGTATCCTTTGACGCTCCCAAGACGATTCGGGATGTGATTCAGCCGGGAGATATCGTGGCAGAAGCTGATTTTGAGAATCTTACTGCTACAAATACGGTAGCAATTACCTTTTCCTGTCCAAAGTATAGCGCGGATGTGACCAATATTACCGGAAACATCACCAGTGTGAAGCTGAATATTGAAAATAAAAAGAAAAAA
>CAZOSU010000063.1:0-10848 GCA_964582515.1 uncultured Acetatifactor sp.
GGCAGTACAGGGGGGCATATTAAGAGAACCACCATGTATGTAAAGCTGCTGGCAGAAGAGCTGCTTCGGCGAGGTGGCTATGAGGAGGTTCTGACCGAGGAATATATAAAAAATCTGTATATGGCAGCACCGATGCATGATATCGGGAAAATCGCCATTCCGGATGTGATTTTGCAAAAGCCGGGGAAGCTTACGGCAGAGGAGTTCGAAGTGATTAAAACCCATGCCGTCAGTGGAGGAAAGATTGTGGAGGAAACCTTTGGACATCTGGGGAACGAGGCCTATACGAAAATGGCTTATCAGGTGGCAAGGTATCATCATGAAAAATGGAACGGCAAAGGCTACCCGGAGGGATTAAAGCGAAGGGAAATCCCGCTGGCGGCAAGGATTATGGCTATCGCAGATGTATTTGATGCACTATCGGAAAAGAGATGCTACAAGGAGGCAATGCCTCTTGACAAATGCTTTGACATTATTTTTGAGGGGAGCGGACAGGACTTTGACCCGGTGCTTACGGAGATTTTCTTAGATATCCGGGATAAGGTGGAAGAGGTTCATGCGCAGCTGAGTAAATAAAGAAAAAGGAGAATTGTTATGGAACTACTGAAGAAAAATGAAAAAGAAGCAAATGTAATTGTTGCAAAGGTGATGCGGGTTACCTTTATCATATTTACGCTGATTTACATTTTAAATGTGATTGGTATCTTTGTGGTGGACCAGACCATTATGACCATTGCCTATGTGGGAGGTAGTGCAACATTGCTGTTGCCTACACTTATGGTAAATCTTCTGAAAAAGGAAGGGTGGTATATTAAGTACATCAATATTGTGTGTGCATCCATCTATGTGACATTGCTCAGTATTACCCTGACCTTCCATGTGGTTGCAATATATGTGTACCCTATTGCCATTGCCAGCCTTTACTTTTCTAAAAAGCTGAACATTGTGGCAACGGCACTTACGGTAGCAGGGGTGTCTCTGGGACAGTATCTGGCATTTGAACTGCAGACTTTGCAGGATGATAATTTTACGGAAGCTTATGGCGTGATTATTTTCGGTATTATTCCAAGAGCACTCATCGTTATCGCTGTAGCGGCAATCTTTACCATGCTCTGCGGTAGAACGGCCTCCATGCTTTCTAACCTAATGGGTGCGGAGGAGCAGAAGGAAATGCTGGACCGCATGACCAGGATGAAGGATAATGCAGCCAAAACCTCAAAGTCTCTTCTGGATATGGTAAACGAGCTGGCGGGAATTGCACAGAATTCCCTTCGTGCAAATCAGATGATTGCCAAGGAATCGGAAACCTTATTGATTGGTTCTACGGATAACGCTGCTGCTGTAGAGAGCGCTCAGCTTCGTATTAGTGATATTTCCAAAGAGCTGGGGGAGCTTAGCAGTATGAATCACAAGACAGCTTCTCTGACGGATCGGATTAGTGAGAATACCCGTGAGAATCAGCATCGTATGGATGAGGCGACGGCCAATATGGAGCAGATTCATAAAAGTACTATAGAGTGTACCCAGATTGTCAGTAATTTGGGCGAACAGTCCAAGGAAATCATCGGAATCGTACAGACCATTACCAGCATCTCCAGTCGTACCAATATTCTGGCACTGAATGCTTCCATTGAGGCAGCAAGGGCAGGAGAGCATGGCAAAGGCTTTGCAGTGGTTGCAGAAGAAATCCAAAAGCTTGCAGAGCAGACCAGAACGGCGGTGGAGAGTATAGGCTCCATCGTACATGAGGTAGTAGAAAATACAGAAAGTGCAGTGGTTGCCATGGAGCACAATGCAGCATATACAAAGGATGGCTTAAAGAGTATTCAGAAGGCAAATGAATCCACCTCCCTGATTACTTCCTCCAACAAGGAGCTTACCCAGCAGATTCATGCAATCGATGCAACTGCAGAAAATATCAAGGAGAAAAGTGGAGAGGTTTCCTGCAGTATGAAGTTAATCAGCGATAATACCCAGCAGAACTGTAGCGCGGTTGAGCATGTAACAGAAGCAACCCAGGAAAACAGTATCGGTACGGAAAGTCTTGCAGATATTGCAGAGTCCATAAAAGGGCTTTCCCAGCAGTTAAACGAGATGGTACAGGAGTAAAATAGTACCATGAAAAAGAGTTTTGGCACATTGGAAGTGCCAGAACTCTTTTTTTATGATAGGATACAAAAAAGATACATCTGTATAGCAAAATAGAAGCAAGCATTCAGGATGAGGGAGTTTATTATATTATGTTGAAGATATTAGTTGCAGAGGATGAAGAGGCCATTGGTAACCTGATTAAGAAAAATCTGCTAAAGGCGGGATATCAGTGCCTTCTTGCCACGGATGGTGTGATGGCGGCAGATATGATGATGGAGGAGGCCTTTGATTTGGTGCTTTTGGACGTGATGCTTCCGGGCATTGATGGGTATGAGCTTTTGGATTATGCCAAAAAGCTGGGATTTCCGGTGATATTTTTAACTGCTCTGGGAACTACGGAGCATAAGGTAAAGGGACTGAAAATGGGGGCGGACGACTATATGGCCAAGCCCTTTGAAATCGTGGAGCTCCTTGCCAGGGTGGAGGCGGTGCTGCGCAGGTACAATAAGGTATCCGCAATGCTGGAGGTTCATGACATTGTGATTGATACGGCGTCCAGAACGGTAAAGCGGGGGGAGGAGGAAATTGCCCTGACCATGAAGGAATTTGACTTATTGCTTCTTTTGGTGCGGAATCAGAATATTGCCCTGTACCGGGATGTGATTTATGAAAATGTGTGGGGCGGGGAATTTTTAGAGCAAAGCCGCACCGTGGATTTGCATATCCAGAGACTGAAAAAGAAGCTGCAGTGGGAGGATAAGATTGCCACCGTGTATAAGGTGGGCTATCGATTAAATGTATGAAATTTGCTACCAAATTATTTTTTGCCATAACCGCAGTACTTACCATCATATTCACTGTGTTTGGAAGCTGGATGATGATTTCCTATTTCCGGAAAAATCTGGATGGGGAAACCCAGCAGGCTCAGCAGGAGGGGAGGATTTTTTATAACTTGTTTGATATTGCGTACAGCTCTATGTCACAGTACGGCCATGAATATGGAGTAAAGAGTGCCGTGGAAAGCGTTGCACTCAGCGTGGAGCGGGATGGTAAGAAATGCTTTATCTGGTCCGGGGAACAGGTATATTACGGAGATGAAAACAGAGCCTATTATCAATGGTCGGAGCTAAAGGCACTGGCTCTGGAAATGGCAGAGAAGGAGAGCTTTGTCAGTGCGGTACGCCCGGTGGAGGATGGGTATTATCTTTTGTCCGTAAGTAAGTATGAGGGAGTGTCGGAGCTTCTCTATCTGGGAATCAGCCGGGATATCAGCAGTATTTATGAGGATAGGCAGAACCTGATGAATCAGTATCGGCTGGCCCTTCTTCTTTTGCTTTTGGTGGGGTCTGTGAGTATTTATTTCCTGTCCCATTATCTGACCAGACCCATCCGTGAGCTGGATGAGGTGGTGGAGCAGATTGCGGGGGGAAATCTGGAGGAACGTTCCGATTATGAGAGCGAGGATGAAATCGGAACCCTTGCCAGAAACTTAAATCATATGGCGGACCGTCTGGTAGAGCAGATGCAGGAAAAGGAGGAGCAGGCAAGGGCCAAGGAGCATTTTACAGCGGCCTTTGCCCATGAGCTGAAGACCCCTTTGACCGCAATCATCGGCTATGCGGATATGTTAAATACGGTGGGAATGTCCGAGGAGGAATGCCGGGAGGCCTATTATTATATATACCGGCAGGGAAAGCGTCTCGAGAGCCTGTCCCATAAGCTGCTGGAGCTGACCAGCATGGAGCATACGCCCTTAAAGAGGGTGCAGATATCTGCCAGGGAGCTGGAGGAAAATCTGCGAAAGACCATGCGCCCTATTTTTGAGAAAAAGAATATCAAGGGCAGAATCGTCATGGAAAAGGGTATGCTTTACGGAGATAAGGATTTGCTTCTATCCGTTTTTTATAACCTGCTGGACAATGCGGTGAAGGCGGCGGGAGAGGATGGCTTTATCTTGTTTAAGGGGATGCCGGTAGAGGCGGGCTATGAAATCAAGGTGGTGGACAATGGCTGCGGAATCCCGGAGCGGGATATTGAGCGGATTACAGAGGCCTTTTATATGGTGGATAAGTCACGCTCCCGAAAGGAAGGCGGTGCCGGAATCGGTATGACTCTTTGTCAGAAGATTATCGCCCTTCACGGAGGACAGTGGCGCATCAGCAGTAAGCCGGGGGAAGGAACGGTAGTGCAGATATTCTTCCCGGAGAGAGAGGAGGCTGATGGAGTATGAAGAGGATAAAGATATACGGACCTTTTGTGTTAGGACTTATAATTTTGCTATGGGTAGCTCTTTTACTTCCCCAGATGGTTTTCAAAGTGCAGGATGGTTATCTTTTTTCGGGAAAAAACGCAGAGAGCTGGGAGCCTTCTGATAATGAACCGGTGAACGCTGGCTATGAAAAGGATATGTACAAGCGAATGACGACCCTGCTGGAGAAGAAAGCAGAGGAGCTCACCATATCCGCCATCAGCTATGGCGGGCAAAATGTGGATGAGATGGTGGACCTTTTAGAACGTGTTTTTGCAAGCCAGTGGATGGGTAATATTAATGAAATGACCCTGGGAATATATCATGGGATTTTACAGGAAACCTCTACCATAAATATCAGGGACTGTAAAAAATACGTGGTGTATGAGAACACATCTCTGAAAAACATACTGCTTATGGCGTGGTATCTGGATATCTACATGGTGGACTATGATACCTCGGTACGCCTGCTGGTGGATGCAGAGACGGAAACGGTTTACTATATCAACATTAACGGAGAAGGAGACTATGCGCAGGAAAGCGAGAGCTATGACAAAAAGGTGACGGCAACCCATACAGAGAATGATGTCTATTCCAGATATGAGATATGTGGGATGGTACCATATTTTATGAACTATTTTAATTACTATTATGGGGCTGAGATGGAGGTTTTAGAGGGCTTTAATGAGGAAGGCTGGGAAAATGATGAGGTATGGTTTGTAACGAGGACGGAGGATAAGAAAGCATGCGGGATATCTATCGTAATGCCCTATGGGAATCTGAGTACGGCCTTTGAAGTGGAACTGGCTTTGGGAAAGAATAATTGGCCGGATTTTCGTGCCGGAGTAGAGGTGATTTGTGATATTTTGCCGGAAATGATACAAAACTGATACAAAAAGGAGGATGGTTTGATACATTTGCAGCTTATGATGGAGTCATAAAGCAGAAGGGAATATTTGGAAATGTATCAGGAAGCACAAAGGAGAACAGGAAATTTACAGAAGGCAAGGAGGCGCAGAAGACGTAGAGCAATACGAAACGGGCTTTTTACAGGAACGCTCTGTGTGATGTTCCTCATTATACTAGGGCTGGGAAATCTCATACATGTATGGTCAGCAGAGCTGCCAAAGGAATCGGAGGCATCGGCAAAGGACACAGAGATGCTGGTTATCGTGGAGACGGCACTGGTGAAGCCGAAGTCGGAAGGGGCAGAGAGGATGGACGAGAACGAGGATATGCCTTTGGAGAAGCCGCTTTTAGTGAATAAGGAGAATCCTTTGCCGCAAGACTATGAGGTGTCATTGATTACTCTGGCCGATGGCAGGAGTAAGGCAGCGGAGGAGGCCTATGAGCCACTGCTTGCGATGCTGGAGGCAGCAGAGGAAGAGGGAATAGACATCCTTATTTGCTCGTCCTATCGTGACAGGAAGAGGCAGGAGGAGCTTTTCGATGAGGACGTGCAAAAGCTTCTTCGCAAGGGCTATACCTATACCGAGGCTTGCCAAGAGGTGGCAAAGGAGACCATGCCGCCGGGCTGTAGCGAGCATTCTACGGGACTTGCCTTTGATATCGTGGCACGGGACTACCAGATGCTGGATGAGGGGCAGGAGAAAAGAGCGGAGAACAAGTGGCTTCGGAAGCACTGCGCAGAGTATGGCTTTATTCTGAGATACCCAAAGGGGAAGGAGGACATTACACAGATTAACTATGAGTCCTGGCATTTCAGGTATGTGGGAAAGGAAGTGGCAGAGTATATCATGGAGGAGGGGCTCACTTTGGAAGAGTATCTGGAAAAATTGGAGAATCCGGAGCGTACATACTAATTTCTTTTGGGCTGTATGACGATAATATATTCAGCTACGGAAGGCGTCTGATTTCAATGGATTGAGTTGAAAACGGGCGCTTTTTTGCGCAAAAATAATATATATGCCGCCTGGACCTTTCGGAGAGCGGTGCAGCCCTGACTGACTTAAGGGGCTGCAGAAAGGAGAAGTATGCAGGTAAACAGTGGTGTAAGGAAGGACTATTTTACGGATTATCATAGGAGCTCTGCGGCAGAGCAGGAGGAGAACAGAAAGCTTTTTAAAGAGCGCATTTTAGAAATCCGGGAGAAAATCCAAAGGGGAGAAGCCGATGAAACGTATCAGATTGGAAGCCGGTCTTATACGGTGGATGAGTGGGATAGGTTTCTGGAGAATTTTGATTCCATCCAGGAGGTTTTAAAGGAGCTGATGAGGGAGCGTCTGGAGAAGAAGGAGGAGGAGGCTCTAAAGAAGGAGCGGGAGGATAAAATTCAGGAAAAGGAAGAGCTGGAAGAGGAGCTTCTTTTAGAAGCCATAGAAAAGCTTTTGGAGGATAAAGATTCGTAGAATGGGGCAGTCTTTTTTGATAGTGTGGAAGCCTGTATAAAGCACTTTTTGGTGAAAAAGTAACAATTTAGCAAAAAAACTATAAAGATGGGCGGGAATTGATGGACAAAATCTGAAATTTAATATAAAATTAAATGGTATGCTGTATAAGTACAGTGTAAAAAGACGTAAGATATAGGTAAAGAGAGGAGAACTTATGACAGTTTCTTTATTGGAATTTGTGTCTCAATTGCTATCAAATCCGGTGCTTGCCATTACGGTAGTGTTAGTACTGGGCGTTGTGCTGGTAAACGGCTGGACGGATGCACCCAATGCGATTGCAACCTGTGTATCGACCAAGGCGATGTCACCCAAGGCAGCGATTTTGATGGCGGCAGTATTTAATTTTCTTGGCGTATTTGTGATGACTATGGTAAATGCCAGTGTAGCAGCAACCATTTACAACATGGTGGATTTCGGTGGGAATCCTCATGATGCATTGGTAGCATTATGTGCATCCCTTTTTGCCATCGTTACATGGGCTACGGCAGCCTGGTGGTTTGGTATTCCAACAAGTGAAAGCCACGCGCTTATTGCAGGTATTTCCGGTGCAGCGATTGCGCTTCATGGCGGCCTCGCAGGTATTAATGGGGCTGAGTGGATTAAGGTAGTATATGGACTTGGCTTATCCACAATTCTGGGCTTTGTCTTCGGCTGGTGTACTGTAAAGATTATTGAGTTGATTTGCAAAAAGATGGATAGACGCAAGACTCTGGGATTTTTCAAGGGTGGTCAGGTGGCCGGCGGTGCTATGATGGCGTTCATGCACGGTGCACAGGATGGGCAGAAGTTCATGGGTGTATTTATGCTTGGTATTTTCCTTGCCAATGGGCAGGCGGATGTAAATAATTTCGAGATTCCTATCTGGCTGATGGTTTTATGTAGTGCAGTAATGGCACTGGGAACATCTATCGGCGGATATCGTATTATTAAGGCAGTGGGTATGGATATGGTGAAGCTGGAGACCTATCAGGGCTTTGCAGCGGACCTTGCCGGTGCAGGATGTCTTTTATTATCGTCCGTGACCGGTATCCCCGTATCTACCACACATACCAAGACCGTAGCGATTATGGGTGTTGGAGCAGCACGCCGTTTATCCAATGTTAACTGGGGTGTGGTGAAGGAGATGGTGCTTACCTGGGTACTTACATTCCCGGGCTGCGGACTTATCGGATTTTTTATGGCGAAATTATTTATGTGGCTGTTTTAGGTAAAAAGGAGAAGAAGCATGGCGAAGAAAGAGAACAATTTTTATTTTGATACTTTTGCGAAGGGAATGTCTTATGCAAATGATGCAGCGATTCTTTTAAAGGATTGCTTTGAGAAGTTTGATGCGGCAAATATTAGGACTCGTCTGGACGAGATGCACACTATCGAGCATACGGCAGATGGTATTAAGCACAACATGATGGAGCAGCTGGTGAAGGAGTTTTTACCACCCATCGAGAGAGAGGATATTGTGGAGCTGGCACATACGATTGATGATGTTACGGATTCCATTGAAGATGTTTTACTTGGCATTTATATGTACAATATTACCGAGCTTCGTCCGGAGGTAAAGGATTTCTCCAGACTGATTGAGCGTTGCAGCTGTGCACTTAAGGAAATGCTGGGAGATCTTCACAATTTCCGTAAGTCTACATTAATTCGTGAGAAGATTATCGAGGTAAACGGCTTCGAGGAAGAGGGCGATAAGCTTTATACAGCAGCGGTACGTCGCCTCTATACTGAGGAGAAGGATGCTGTGGCAATTCTTTCCTGGACTACCTTATTTGACCGTCTGGAGAAGTGCCTGGATGGCTGTGAGCATGTAGCGGACAGAGTAGAGCAGGTAATTTTAAAGAACAGCTAATTAAAATACAAAGATGCAGTAAAAGGTTGCGTATGTTCTGCGCAGCCTTTTTTTATTGTGGAGATGAGAAACAAAGGCAAAACTTAAGGTAATCTTAAGGTTGACCTTAGCTACATTTCAGCTTGATTATATAAAATGTAATCTGCAAGGAGGAGATAAATATGCTGGAATGTAATAGTTTAAGGAAGGTATATAAGGAGAAATGTGTGGTAAATGACTTAAGCTTTAGGGTGAATAAGGGGGAAATATTTGCCTTTCTTGGAAGTAACGGAGCTGGTAAAACCACTACAATTAAGATGATACTGGGTCTGGTGAAGAAGGATGGTGGAGAGGTAAAAATAGGAGAGGGTGTACATATCGGTTATTCGCCGGAGACCCCCTATTTTCCGCCCTTTCTCACGGGCTATGAGGTACTGGAATACTATGCCAGAATTCAGAAGCTTCCGAAAGAGGGACGTAAAGAGGAGCTGGAAAAACTACTGGATACGGTAGGACTTGAGAAGAACAAAACAAAGGTTAAGAATTATTCTAAGGGGATGCTGCAGAGGCTGGCATTGGCCCAGTCCCTTTTAGGAAATCCGGAGCTTCTGATTTTGGATGAGCCCACCGCAGGGCTGGATGCTTTGGGACGTCTGGAGATTATGCAGCTGATTGAAAAGCTGAAAAATACCGGAAAGACCATTATCATAAATTCTCATATTCTCAACGATATTGAGAGAATTTGTGACAGAGGTATTATTATAAAGAAGGGTGTGCAGATGGGCTCATGGAATAAGGCGGATAATAATGAAAAGAGTCTGGAAGATATCTTTCTTGAGTTAGTGGGAGGAATAAAGGAATGACAATTGCATTTACTGCGTTTAAAGAAAAAATTCGGAGAAAGGAACTATATATTGTTTCAGCAATCGGAATAGTGATTCTCCTGATATTCGGAACCGGCTCAGGTTCTCTTTCCATCAATGGACAGGCCATTACGGATTATAAGATGCTGGCGCCCATACTTCTCACAGTGGTGAATGCCATTAGTTGTATGCTGGCAGTAATTCTGAGCGTGAGTACGATTCCCAATGAATATGAGCGAAATACCAGTCATCTTGTATGGATAAGAAAAGTACCACAGTATCGTTATCATGGTGAACTGGCGCTGGCAAATGTTTTTTCGGGGCTGGCATCGGAGGCTATTCTTTTTGGAGCGATGTTGATTTTTATGCTTGTGAATGGAAAAGCAGACCAGCTGTGGCGGCTTTTACCTGCATATGTAATTGTGGGAATTAATGTGGTGATGGTAAGTGTGATGACAAGTGCCTTCAGTGTATTTATTCCGCCATTTGCAACAGGTGTGCTGGCGGCAGTAATTGCACTTGCGGGAATTTTTCACAGCGTACTTTTGGTGCTGAAGGATATCATCGGTGGATTAGGCGGCCAAATGGTAAAGTATGGGCTGAAAGTCATTCCCGATCTTCATGGAGTACAGACAGAGGCGGGGGCAGTGCTTTGCGGTAATATGGTGGATGTGCATATCATACTCAAGGGTCTGCTGGCAGTGTATGTGTTTGCAGTACTTTTACTTGTGCTTAAAAGAAAGGAAGCCTAAGGATGAAGAAAGTGATATTAGTGGCCCTGATAGGTATTGCGCTTGTGGCGGGAGTGATTGCAACAGGTACCTATGGACTTTCCAAGGCGAATATAGCGGTTTATGAACAGGCTGTGAAAATGGAGCAGGGGGAGAATAATTTTGGATTTACAGGATTTGCTCTTTCGGATTATCCGGTGGCATTTTATGATGGTGACTACGATTATGTGCTGGTGTGGGAAGAAGGAAGCTATCGTATGGAGAAGCGAAAGCCCATGATTAATTCCTTTGCAGCTACCGCTTACCCGGTGGAGGAGCATTATGAGGTGCTTACTCCTACCGTGGAAAAGATGTCATCCCTTTTGAATCTGGTCAGCAGTACTTCCGGTGAATATGGCTCCGGCGAGCATATTGCCACACTTTGGCATGAGGCATTTCATTGCTACCAGATGACAAATTATCTTAGTAATATCGAAGCATTTTGTCCGGCGGAATTTGATGAAGGCCTGATTGCGGAATATGCGGATACCAATCAGGAGGCAGTTGCCCTGTATGAACAGCAGGCCCTTCTTTTGGAAGAGGCGGTAAGGGCAGAGGATATTGCCAAAATAAGAGAGTGTATTGTAGAATATAAGACGCTGGATGAGAAAAGAAGGAACTTGCTTTCCGGGGAAGT
>CAZOSU010000064.1:0-10846 GCA_964582515.1 uncultured Acetatifactor sp.
AGGGTACTGCTGCGCCACCTTCAAATACATTGAATATCTGAAGTCCCGGTCTTTCCGGGTCAATCTTAGCCACATGCATGGCATCACCATGACCCAGCTTGGTATATACGCCGTCCGGTCTGTAATCACGGGAGGAATACAGAACACTTCCATCGTGGTCAATTACTGCTGCGCCATAGATAATCTCCATGCAACCATCCCCGTCCACATCCGCTGTAGATAAACTGTGGTTGCCCTGTCCTGCCAAGATGCCGTATACTGGATCCGAACCATCCGTGTCATGGATGTAGCCTGCATGAAAGGGATTGTCCATGGGCACAAAGCCACTGTCGATGGAGAAATATTCCCGGAACCTGTTCTCAAAGAAATCATAGGCCACCATAGTGGTTCTGGTATAGTACCCACGACACATCAAAAGGTATGGTCTCTCGCCATCCAAATACGCCACACCGGATAAAAATCGGTCCACACGGTTGCAGGGTTCAATTCTTGCCATAGCATAGTCCCCCCACATCAGACCATCATCCACTCTGCCAAACTTAAAGTCAATCGTCTGCAATTCCTTACCATCCCCGGCAAACATGGTCAGATACTCCGGACCTTCGTAGATAAAGCCCTCAAATTTCCGAAGCTCATTCTTACTGCTTCTGGATGGGGCATACTCATCGAAAAAGTAATCCGCCAAAGCCCTTGCATCCTCCTCACTTAAAGGATACTCATATTTCACCGGGATACCGAAGCATTCCTCCAGGGTCTGAGGCCACTGCCCCCTTGCCACCTCCGGATGCTCCCTCCAAGTCTTAAAGAGCTTCACAATATAATTATAATAGTCCTCTGCCGAGCATACATAATTATCCGCATGACTCACCCCTGCTGCCACATCTCCCTCCGGCATGGTCACGTAGAATTCTTCCTTCACGCTGCCATCCGTGGCAAATATGGTCATCTTAGTGCCGGGTGCAGTCTTCACTGCCATTTCTGCCTTGCCATCCCCATTAAAGTCGTACACCATAAACTGGGTATAATGGGCACCCGCACGGATGTTTACACCCATATCCAGTCTCCAGAGAAGCTGACCATCCAGCTTGTAGCAGTCGATGTAGCACTTACCGGTATAGCCCCCGTGGGATACGTCATGGGAATTAGTAGGGTCCCACTTCACCAGATATTCGTATTCCCCATCACCATCCACGTCGCCCACACTCATATCGTTGGCATTGTACTCATAGACTTCCCCCGCAGGAGTTACGCCTCCCTCCGGCCTCTTCAAAGGAATATCCAGATAGCCCTTCTCCCAGACCTTCACCGGCGCACAAGGCTCCTGCACCATATTCTCTACGATGGGAGCCACCTGATAGGTGTCCTCTGTACATCCTTCCTTATCCAAGTAATTGGTGGAATCCTTCACCATCCCGATTTTCACACCATTGCGGTAAAGCATATAGTCCGTTCCCGTAAGTCCGGTGGCATTGTAGCCGGAAACCTCCTGTACAAACATTCTCCAGCTTAAGAAAATGCCATTCCTTGCCTTGATAGCCACAAGTCCTCTTCCCAGTATTTCCAGCTGTGGATGCAATACTTTCTGAACAGGGGTCTTAATCACCTCACTGCTATCCTTCACAGCCTCTCCAGCTAATGCCTCCACCTTCAAAAAGTGGTGTACATGACTTGCCTTTTTTAAGGTGTACTCGCATTCCTCTACCACACCTCTTTCCAGAAAAGAAACGCCCTCCTTATCCGACCAATACACCTTATAGCTATCTGCGCCTTCTACTGCCTCCCAGGCAATAGTCACTTCAAAATCCAATACTTCTTTAATATATACCTTCATTTCCAATTTCCTCTATCTGTTTTAGCACTTGCGGAAGAACCAGTCATCAATTCCCACTACCAGCTTCTCTGCCTCTTCTAAGGTCTGTGGCATATCCTCACGGATAAATTCCAGCGCCATGATACTGTTCAAACAAAACTGTGCCACAAAGTTGGTGGTCACCCAGGGAATTTCCTTCAAAAGCCTCCGTCCGCCGCAGTTTTCCAGCTCTGCCGGGGTAAAGCCCTCATTCTGCCCCTCCTTTACCATGGTCTGTAAAAGGATTCTCCATGCGCGCACAGCCTCCTCCTTACTCTGATGGTACCATGCACCATAGGCTGCAATACCTGCGGCCAAAAATGGTAAGGAGAACTCACGGTCTCCGATAAGTCCGTTACTTTCCTCTCTCTGCTGTTCATTGGGCAGGAAATAGAACCTGCCGTAATCCGCCAGTATCTGCTTCCACTCCTCATCTCCCAGAAGGTCAGCCATTTCCGTCCACACCTGGGGCGCCCCCATACAAATCTGCAGATGGGTTCCGCCGGTAGTTCTCTCTCCGATGTAATGCAGATGACAGGTAGCCGGGTCAAATTCAAAGTCCGGACCGGATACCAGCTTTAAGGGTGCATTCTTTATATCCTGTATCCCCACTTCAATCTTCCTTCGATAGGCTTCATCCTGCTTTCTTTCCCACTGCGTCATCCAGTTAGAGCAAAGGGAGGACCAGTCCGGACCGCTGCGGGCGTGGCTGGGATAAGTCATCTTCTCTTTATCGTAGAAATCCCCCAGAGGGTCCTTTGCCAGGAAACTAACCTCATTATCCTTCAGCTCCTCAAAGATATCCTCCAGCCTTCTGTCACCGGTCAGGTAATAGAAATATCTGTGGTGGGAGGCCATGGCAATTCGTGCCTCCTTACATGGACATCCCCAGTGCCTTACATTGTGTCGTGAGCCCAGTCCCTTATACCTTCCCAGATGATATACATCCACCTCGGAGGTATGTCTGGAAAGCTTCTCCGCCAACCTAAATACATCCGCTCTTCCGGTTCGCATGAAGTACAGCCACAGCCAGAGAGTGGGTACAAGCTCTGTATTATCCCATGCGTAGCCACCGATATCATAACGCCAGTTGTGACGCTCCTCATCATAGGTATGCATAAAATCTCCGTAATTGAACATGCCGTACCAGCCACGCTGCTCTACCTCCTGCTGATAGAAGGTAAATGCCTTTTCCAGCTGGTCCTCCAGCCACTTCTCCATCTCTGTTTCAAAGCTTGGCAATGACCAGTAGCCGAAGGCCTTTAATCTGTGATATTCCCGGGGAGCAGCCACGTAGCGCAAGGGGTTATTGGTATTCTGGGCAAAAATCTCTATTTCCTCATCCGTTGCAATCATATCTGCGCCGAATTCCAGGGCACAGGTATTGGTACAGGCGATGCCCACCGGCTCTGCCCCTTTATAATCGTAGCCCTCGTAGCACACCTGATTGTAGCCTCTATCCGCATAATGTCTGAAATCCATAGGCGCAGCACTTGGTGACCACAGCCACATGGTGCAGGAAGCCTTATCACTGTCCATACCACTGATGGTATATCCTGATGGGTACTTCTCCCAGAAATCGCAGATACTCATCTTCACATTACCATACTCCGAGCCCACACAGATACCGCCCCGGGTTCTTGTGCCGTGGAGACTGTCTATGTAGCAAAGATGGTCCCCTGTCAGCTTCTTTTTAACAGCAAAATGACTGGCGCTGTCCTGACAAATATCATAGGTACTCCAGTAAGGGGTATCCTGCAAAATCCTTTGAACAGTGGCAAGCTCTTCACCCTCCAAGGCAAGTACTTCCCCTGCCATCTGCTTCGCATATACACCCACAGGTGGTCTGGGTCTCCAGGAAATCATAGGCACCACGCACTCATGGAACATACCATGCTCCGCCATCACCTTGATGTGACGATTGTACATAGGGCCTTCCATGGGCATATCAAAGGCAATTCCCAGACCCTTTAAGTAATCCTTTTTTTCATCCCCATCATAGATAAAGGTATGGGTAAAATCAACCTTTGTCTTATTGTACCCCAGAGACATACGAATTACAAAAGGAAGCTTACTCTCCCCGGCATCATTCCTATGACTTCCGGTAAACTTCACCGTCACCCAAAGAGGACCTGCATCCTCCAGCTCCACAGAGGTAATATTACTCTCATAGTGCTTATCCACCCGGGCTTTATTCCCCTCTACCTCACAAGGCTCCTCCAAAATCAGCACAGCCCTTGCATTTACACCATAGGCCTTTCCATCTCTGGCAATCTGTTCAAATAAATACTTACCACTCTTGGGCACGGTCACGCTTACCCTGCCGCCACCGATGATATATGTACTATCCGTTTCAGTAATACTTACACCTTCCTCGGCATTCTTACTCTGTGTGGGAAGCACCTCCATGCCACCCTTTAACAGCTCCGTATCTGCGGTATGTGCACTCCACTTCACGCTGCCGTCCGGCCAGTACGCAGTAATGCGGCTCTGCATGGGAATGCTGATACCATCCTCACCAATACACTGATAGCCGCTATCACTTTTTACCTGTCCCTGCTCCCACATGCAGCCCCACGTGGCATAGCCGTTTGGCTTTCCGCCGGTTAAATTGTGTAGCTTCATATTCTTCCCTCCTAATCTAATTATCTATTTCCCTGGTCTTACTCCGCTGACGCTCGCTCCAGAAAAGCTCTTCTCCATCATTATTCACATGTTCTGCAAGGATAAGGTGCAATGCTCCCATCTGTATCTGTGGAACCATCTCCTTATCCTTTTTATGCCAGCCTTCTCTGTCCTCTTCCCACACCGGGCGAGCCTGCAGATTATGACAGGATAGTATGGTAAAGCGCATTTTTTCAAGCTTTACCTTATGAAACGTTACTCTCTGGGAGAAAAGACCATTTTTCAATTCTCCTTGTGTCAAAAGCCTCCAGCCGCCATCCAGATAGCCCTCCACCAGATAATCCTTTACACACCCAAGGTGCATGCGGTCTCTTTGCTCCGGCATATACATAAGGCCGGAAACATAGGTCTCTGCCTTTAGCTCCATGGTGATGCTTACCGGGAAGGTCACCTCCTTTATGTGGAAGGTCTTGCCCGGATTAATGTTCCACAGTTCTGTAAGCTCTGCCGAATAATCCTTTCCGGCATTATCCGTGCATATGGCATTGGACAGCACGTTTTGGGTGGCATACAAGGAGAATAAATGTGCTTCTATCTGCTCGGGCGCAATAACAGAAAGCCCTCTGCATTCCTGTTTTGACACATCCCACGCATACTTAAAAATGGCACGCTTGAAGGTGCACGCTGCCGGACGCTTGCCAAAATCTCCGGATAAGTCAGCACTGACCATTATCAGATGCCCCTCTCCCACCTTTCCTTCCAGCGCAAGTGCCAGAGGAAGGTTACGGTTCCAGTCATCCACAATTCTCACAATGGGCTTGAAACCCTGTGGCAGCCCATCCATGCAAAATCCCCTTGCATTCTCCAGGATATCCTCCCACTGCCAGCCTCCGTGATGCTCTGTGGCAAATTCCCGAAAAATGGGATGGGCTTGGTCAATGGACAATCCCAGATTTCTGCCCCAGACAGGCCCCATCTGAGCGTTCCAGAACACATTCTTAATGGATGTGGGCGGGCACTCATAATCCAGCTCCGAAAGTCTCGGCGTAAATACCACCGTTTTCCCCTCCGAAAGCCACGCCTTCCCCTCTTCCCAGTGGGAGGTAGTGTACGCGTATGAAGTATACTCCCCTGCATCCTCATACACATACAAATCCCAGTGGTTACAATACCCTTCTAATTGTAACTCTATGGTTAGGCGGTCTGCCTTTTCCGCCACATCCCCAAAATCAAGCTCCAGCTCTCCCAGAGAAGTATTTTCTCCCTGATTAATAATAGTCGCCTTAAGAAAGCCCGCTTTCACTTCTTTTCCGGTAGTCGTTTCATATATACGCCAGGCTACCTGTGCGTTTATATCCTTTTCCCCGAAATTGGATACCTCTACGGGGACACTTACTTTCTCTTTGCTGTGATATACATACCTTGGAAGCCTTGCCAAAAGTACCACAGGAGATATAAACTCCCTGATTTCCTCCGGCGCAGCATATCCCTTGCTTTCCCAGAAGGCATCTAAAATGCCTACAAGAGCCGTACCCTGCCCCAGATAATCGTGCAGGTCCAAAATCTCGTAGCCGTAAAGCTCCTTTGTACGCATATTTGCTTCCACCTCTTCTTTTAAGAGGCGCACCTGATGCTTTCCTGACACATAACAAAAGTCCTTATGATAGGGATACACGCCCATGGCCTTTGCATTTTCCCGGAATATCTCATAATTCCCCGGCACTACGCTACCGGTAAATTTCTCCATCACACCAAAATCCGGATATGCGCACCACTGCCCCATTTCATGGGAAATGATGGGCTTTGCGGCTCCTTCTACGGACGGCGAATAATCCTTCCCCTTCCAGCCCTCGTAGTTGCGGATGGTTCCGCCCCATAGGGGTCCATAGGCAGAACGGTGAAAATAGATATAATCCGTTCCCTGAATTTCTGCCGGAGGTACATCATAAAACCAACCGGACTGGGCGGTATAAGCTCTGCGCCCCTCATATCCCAGCTCTTTGTCTATCTTGCGGGCAAAATCCACCCACCTTTCTAACGGACCATACCACTGTCCCCCGGGCTCATTGCTTGGGGAAAATAATACAAACGAGGGGTGATGGCCAAACTGCTCTAAAATACGCCTGGTTTCTCTTTCCAGCACCGGCATCATACCATTGTCCTCTTCAAAAATATTCCACATACCACATTCCGGCTGTAGATAGACCCCCGCCTTGTCTGCCGCTAAAAATGCTGCCTCCGGCGGACAATAGGAGTGACAACGGATAAAATTAAGTCCATAGGACTTTATGGTATCCATCAGCTTCTCCCACCAGCAAAGGTCCGTTTCCGGATGACCTCTTAAGGGATAATCCCCTCCAAAATGAGTCCCACGGAAATATTCCGCCCTGCCGTCCACCATAAACCTGCCGTTTTCAATATGGATATCCCGGGGATGTGCCTTGGCATATTCCTTACGTGCAGCCTTCCGTGCCTCAGCTTCCTCCTTGGATAGAAGCACAAATTCCCCTACCACACCATTCCAGTTATTGCATAGGGCATCCGTCACCCCATGTCCATCGGGACGATAAGGATATTGCATGGAGGTATCCAGCTCTATGCGGAACATGTGCTTTCCCGGCGTAAGCTCTCCCACCCTAATCTGATGGGCACTACACAGGGACTCATCCTCTCCTGCAAATTTATCATCTACATACAAAGCAGAGTGCCAGCGAGCCAGCTCCATATACAAAAACCACTCCCTGCCACCTTCTGCTATTTCAATTTCCTTTTCATAAATTGCCAGTCCGGTAAAATGACTTACCGGCTGCGATAAAAAGGGTACCTTACAACCATTTTCCTGCCCGAACTTATACTCCTCCCGCTCATACCACAGAGGGTTATGAAGCCCGCTTACCCAGGGTGTATCCTTCGTAATCTCCTCCCCCAGGCCGGCATTTTGCACGGTTCCCGGTAGTCTAATCTCCCCTTCCTTTTCTCCCAGTCTGACCTTCCAGATTCCGGATAAATCAATCCTCATATCTGTCTCCTATATCTTTATTTTAACCAAGCTCCACTATGCGGCTGTACTCCAATAACGGATATGTACCGTCATGTGCCTCTCCTGCCACAGTTCTGGACATATTGCCATCGGTAAGCCGTACTACTCCGGCTCTAATCAGCAGCTCCTGTAATTCTTCCCTCTCCTCATCCATGCAAAGTAACCCACAGGTCTGCAAGTGATTTTTGTGTTTTTTCAAAACCTGGATAAGCTCTTCCTTTGGTAAAGCCTTTACCCACACATTACGAAACAGATAGGATAGCTCCGGCTCCTTATCCTCCTTAATCATGACGCTGACACCCTCTGCGCTCAGAACCTTCTGTTTCTTTTCCGGCTCCAGCATATCTGCATACAGGCGGATGGTATTTTTTCCCCGCATTCCCATATCAGCTCTGCCCAGTTCCCGATTCGCCTTCTGTAAAAGCACAAAAAAACGTTGTCCGATTTCCTCAAGCAGTCCCTTATCCCTTGTATTCACATAAATGCCCTGACAGGAAGAGCACAACACCTGATTGGTGGTACACACATGCCCTGCCAGAGTCGCAAGCTGCTCGTCCGTTACCCCCTCGCTGACATAGGCAAAGGAAAGCTTATGGCCCCATGGAATGATTTTAGTGGTTACATCCGCCAGCTCTCTGGCCGCCCTCACTGCTTCATCACCGCCCCAGACCACTACAGCATCCGCAATACGGGCAAATTCCTTTAAGGTACTTTTATCCGTAGATGGCACATCAAATACATAAACATAATCCTTTAAATCCGGCTCACACTTCACCAGCTCATACAGCAGGCGGACGGACAAGCCATTATCCCCCGCCGGAAGCTTCAAAATATTAATATTACCTGCCAGCAGGCCTTCAATAACACTATAGGCAGGCAAGCCGTCCACATTACCTGCTGCAATATGAAATAGAATTCCCAGAGGATAACGCTTTCGTAATATGCCGCTTTTTAGTTTCTCCGGCAGCTCTCCCAGCTCCATTTTACACTTATACTCCAGCTCTTGCCTGGAAAAAAGCCTTGCCATGTCTAAAAAACGCTCATGGGAGATGTCCGACATCTGAAGCACCGGCAGGATTAACGCCTGAAACTCTCCGTTCATAACCCGATTATATAAAATATCACAGGCATTTATCACCTTCTGCGTTGTGATAGTACTTGGGCCTGCAAGGGTACGGATGCAATTCTCATAAAGCCCCTCCAAATATTTACCTTCCATCTCCGAAGAGATGATTTCTCCATGCATCAGAATCATTTACTTCACCTATTCCTTCAAGACAGCCTCTGCGCCTGCCGCACAGGTTATAATATCCTTTATGCCCACACGCCCAAGAATCTCCAGCCACGGCGAGGACTCTCCACAGCCGCAGGGCTCATGGTGTAAAATGCCCAAATCATCGGTCATAATACTGAGGATGGGAACACTGTCCACCATTGGTGTCAAAAGATTTACCAGTCCGGGCTTACCTCCCTCCACCGGCTGCAGGCTATCCACATCCCGGATAATGACTCTGCTATATACCGGGACATGAAAATGATGACACCGGCAGTCCGTATACAGAATGGGATGCTCCACTGCACCGAAGAACTCAAAGATATGGGACTCATCAACGCCCAGCATCTCCTCCACCAGTGCGTAAAACTCCTTCTTTGACACCTCCTGGGCATAAAACTGTTTCCAGCCACCGCCTAAGGTCAGCACAGAACCTTTGGGGAGCTTTACATGGATGCCCTCTTCCTTCATCTGCTTTAGTAAAAAGTAGGTATATGCAGGAAAGCCGATGGTACGCACCGGAGCTTTTTGCTTGCTATACCTTATCAGCTTCTCCTTCAACTCCTCCAAATCCACCTGATAGCCGCTCTCCCTGTATTTTAACGCATAGCTCCGACTAAGGGCCGGTGCAAAATAGGTAAAACCATAAGCCGTTTTAGAAAAAGCAAGGGTATTACCGGGATGGGGCTCATACCCAAAAATCAGATAATGAGAGGGTCTTAAGGAGAATAGTCCATGATATTTTATAACCCTGCACACCATGCGAAAGCCTCTGTAAAGACTGGATACATTAAAACCCATTCGGGACATTTTCCCACTGGTACCACTGGAGGTAGCTTTGATAAGAAGTCTTTTCTCCGGCACAGAAAACATGGTATGCCTCTTAAAATACAGAGTTGGGATAAATGGCAGCTTCTCCAAATCCTCAACACTTTGCAAATCCTTTGGATGAAACCCTTTTTCATCCAAAATTCTTGCATAATCCGGACAATTCTTATATTGAAAAAGACAGTTTTCCTGCATAGCTTTTATAAACAGCATTTCAGAACCCTTGATATCATAAGGATTCTGATATGAAAAAAGTTTATTTCTATAAGACATTTTCTTCACCCAAAAGGCCGGCATCCGTTTCCGGATACCGGCCTCATCTCTTTCCGCATATCTAACGGGAATAAGTTACTTACTGGTTAGCCTTGTACTGCTCGTTAACTTCATCGATAATCTTCTGACCACCTTCGTCTAACCAACGCTGATGAGCTGCCTCAAGACCTGCTAAATCAATTTCACCACAGATGTACTGGGTTCTAGCCTGGGTTACATACTCAGCAAGAGTAGATCCGATATCTGCATAGGTTGCAGAGTTTACAAGGTAAGAAGCTGCAGGATTTAAGATAGCGTAAGGAAGTGCTGCTTCATAAGCTGCTGCCTGTGCAAGGTCGGTCTCACCCTTCTTTACTGAAGGAGAAGGAGTATACTCTGCGGAAGGAAGGAATGCTAATAACTGATTTAATCCGGCATAGTCGCCCTGAAGAGTCTTGTCTTCGGTATCAGTATCAACTAAGTATCCTTCTTCGTCGATGGTGTAGTGGATGCCCTCTAAACCATACTGGGTTAATACTAACATCTCATCATCACAAAGCTTGTCAAGTAAGGTTAAAGCTGCTTCAACCTTCTCAGGAGTGTTACAGGTAGATGCACTTAAGGTGAAGTATCCGTTGTAACCAGCGGTAGCAAGTGTTCTGCCGTTAACTGCACCGTAAAGGGTCATGGTAGCATTTACGGAAGGATCTACTACAGAAGGAGTCCAGGTTTCTTCTGCCTTAAAGTAGTTCCAGATTCTCTTACCGGAGTCCATAACGTCGATGTAAACACCGTTCTCTCCAACCTTACATCCGTTAGACCAGGTATCGGTAGTTCTAACTGCCCAGTCTGCAGGCATTAAACCATCGTCATAAACCTTCTTAATCCAGTCAAGAGCATCCATGTATTCCTCCTGCATATGTACAGGAATAAGCTGTCCGTCAACCTCTGCCCATGCATTACCACAGCCAAACCAGGT
>CAZOSU010000065.1:0-10830 GCA_964582515.1 uncultured Acetatifactor sp.
CCAAGAAGGTGGCAGACAAGCTCTCCGGGATGTGCAAGACCGAGAAGGAAGAGTACGAGAAGTACTGGGATGATATCAGCCCGTTTATCAAGTTCGGCTGCTTAAAGGATGACAAGTTCTGCGATAAGATGAATGATTATATCCTCTTTAAGAATCTGGACGGTAAGTATGTGACCTTGCCGGAATGTCTGGAAATCAAGCCCATGGACGAGGAAGAAGCTGCTGTGGATGAAGCAGGCAACATCGTGGAGGCCGAGGTAGTAACGGATGCTGAGGAGACCGAGACAGAAGAGAAGAAGGAAAAGATTATCTACTACGTAACCGATATGCAGCAGCAGGGACAGTATGTGAATATGTTCAAGGCTGCCAAGATGGATGCGGTAGTACTTACCCACAATATCGACCAGCCCTTCGTATCCCAGCTGGAGACAAAGAACGAGGGCATTAAGTTCCAGAGAATCGATGCGGACCTTACCGATGTCTTCAAGGCGAAGACCTCTAAGAAGGCAGAAAAGGAGATGGCAGAGCAGGCAGAAAGCCTTAGTGCAATCATGAAGAAGGCTCTTAAGAACGACAAGCTGAATGTGAAGCTGGAGAAGCTTAAGAATAAGAAAATCTCTTCCATGATTACCTTGTCCGAGGAAAGCAGACGTATGCAGGATATGATGAAGATGTATGCGATGCCGGGTATGGATATGGGAGCCTTTGGCGCAGAGGGTGAGACCCTGGTGCTGAATGTGAACCATCCGCTGGTAGAGTATGTGGTGGCAAATCAGGAGGGTGAGAATACCAAGATGATTTGTGAACAGCTGTATGATTTGGCTAAGCTGCAGCATGCTCCGCTGGATGCGGAGGCGATGACGAAGTTTATTGCCAGAAGTAATGAAATAATGCTGCTGCTTGCGAAGTAGTGGAAGTGGTATAGCCCCCGGAGCGGATGCTCCGGGGGAAAACAGTAGCCGGAGTTATTATTCATAACTCCGGCTATTGTTTTTTTCTGGCTTTAATTTTGGTGAACTCAATAATTTCTCTTTTGTCAACTTCTGACAGTTTTTCAAAATAATAAAGTAATTCCCGTTCAAAATTATTAAACATCTGATATTTTTTTTGGTGATTAGGATTGTTGAAATAATCTAGAAAACCAGCTAATTCATCACTTGTTTGCGTGGGGGCTGGCGCATCATAGTAAATGTTACGATCCACATCCATACTGAGCTGCATGAGATCATCTACAGAAATGTTGTATAGGCCTGCAAGTTTAAATAGGATTTCGGGGTTGGGGGTGCGTTTTCCGGTTTCATAGTGAGAGTAAGTCTGGCGAACAATGCAGAGAGAGGACGCAACATAATCCTGTGTGTATCCATGTGCTTTTCGCAATTCTTTTAGTCGTGTTGCTAATTTGTTGTTTGACATGATTACTAAGCCTCTTCTAATTAATTTATAGTTTAAGTATATGTGTATCTGAAAAAGGAAATGCTACGAACTGTAGCAAAAACAATAGAATGGGGTTAATTAGATGTGGCGTTCTGCCGATATAAAAAATGGTAGGTGTAGGTCTCTGCCCTTTTTGTGGTTCAGGCACTGAAGAAAGTGATTATTAGGGTAGTAAATGGGATGGTATAAAATAAGCCTTTTTATAAACTATTTTTGTGGAAGGGAGAATGTATGCAAGATGAAAATTAAAGCAAAAAGCAAAGAATATCGTCTTGTAGTCAGAGTAAAAACTTCGTTGGGCGAAAAAGTGGATGAGAAAGAGTTGGATCGTTTTTCGCGTATATATTTGAGGAGCTTTTTAAAGCCGCAGTTAATTAAGAAAAATTTGATAGAGTATACGGGACCCATAGGAATCACTCTACAGGAACGCTTGAAAGAGGTGATTACTAAAAGAGATTTTCTTCTTGTCATGGAACAGATTATCGTAGCAATAGAAAAAATCCAGGCAAACAGTATGTCCATACATAGTACTGTTTTAGATATGGAGCATGTGTATATTAATAAAACGACAAAAGAGATACAGATTATATATTTTCCATTATTGGATTCTATGCGAAAGGTGGACGTGGTTGGTTTTTTAGAGGCTGTTATATATTCTGCAAAGCCGGCAGAAGAGAAGGATGCAGAATGTATTTCCAATTTCACCTACTTCTTAAAAAATTTAACGCGATTTGATATTGATAAGTTGGAAAAATATATTGCAAAGGAAGATAGAAGCGTAGTTAGTACGATTAGGAAACAGAATGCCGGTCAAAGTGGTTTTATTACAGATAAAAAACAGATTTACTATGAGCATTATCAAAATAAGCAGGAAGAGGAGATTGCAACAGAAATACTTTCTGAGGAAGGGGGAGACACAAGCTTGCTTTTCGAAGAAGAGGAGGCAACGAGTTTGCTTTCCGAAGAAGACGAAGCTACAGGATTGTTAGATGATGATGCTACAGGACTTTTAGAGGAGGAGAGTACCACTTTATTGAGGGAAGATGAAATGAAAGTGTATTTTCCTACCCTTTTCAGGGTTCTTACTGCGGAGAACATTTCAATAAATAAACCGGTATTTCGCTTGGGAAAGGAAAAAAGCTATGTGGATTATTTCGTGAGAAATAATGTTGCAGTTAGTAGAAGCCATGCAGATATCATTACACGGGACGGAAGGTATTTTGTAAAGGATTTGAATTCTAAAAATCATACCTACATAAACAATGTGGAAATTCCTGTGCTGAGTGAAGTGGAGATTTTTTCGGGAGACAGGCTTAGATTGGGGAACGAGGAATTTATTTTTAATATATAGAATATAAGGAGAGTGACAGTCATGCGCTTCATGGCAACAGCAGATACAGATATTGGTATTTCAAAAAGTACAAATCAGGATAGTGTGCTGATTAAACATGCTTCTACGGATGACGGAGAGGTTTTGATGGCCGTTGTTTGTGATGGTATGGGTGGACTTGCTAAGGGAGAACTGGCAAGTGCAACAGTTATCCGTGCTTTTTCAAATTGGTTTGATGAGGAGCTTCCTTTTGAATTGGAAAATCCGGATATGCAGGTGATTGGAGCCAAGTGGTCGCTGCTTTTGAAGGAGCTTAATGTAAAAATTCTGGAATATAGTAAAAATATGCGTGGAGATGGAATGGGAACAACCTTTTCCGGGATTTTGTTGGTGGGTAACCAGTATGTGATTGTTCACGTAGGAGATACCAGAGTCTATAAGATAGGACAGGGCATAACTCAGTTAACCACGGACCAGACTTTTGTTGCTAGAGAAATTAGCCGTGGAACCTTGACGCCTGAACAGGCAAAAACCGATAAGCGGCGTAATATGCTGCTGCAATGTGTAGGGGCATCTAAGGTTGTCGAGCCACAGATTATATGTGGCAGAGCAGAAAAAGGCGCGTATATGATTTGTTCGGATGGATTTCGACATGAAGTTACGGAGGCGGAAATGTATGAGTCTTTGAAGCCTATTAATTTGATGAACAAAGATGCAATGCATAATAATGTGAAATATTTGATAGAGCAAGCCAAGTGTCGGGCAGAAAAGGACAATATTTCAGTGGTCCTTATCAAAGCAGAGTGAGGTGACGGTCTATGACTGAAATAGGAACTGTCTTAGTAGATAAATACGAAATACTGAAAGAGATAGGACGCGGTGGCATGTCTGTTGTGTATCTGGCAATGGACAAGCATCTGAATAAGCAGTGGGCGGTTAAAGAGATTCGTAAAAAAGGTAATGATAAGAATGATGAAATTGCCATCAACAGCCTTCTGGCGGAAGCAGATATGATGAAAAAGCTGGACCATCCGGCATTGCCGCGAATTGTAGACATTATTGAGAAAGATACCACGATTTATGTGGTAATGGATTATATCGAAGGAGAATCCTTGGATAAAATTCTGGAACGGCATGGCGCGCAGCCGGAGGAGCTTGTAATCGGTTGGGCGAAGCAGTTGTGTGATGCACTTTCCTATCTGCACTCCCAAAAGCCTTCCATTATTTACAGAGATATGAAGCCGGCTAACGTAATGTTGAAGCCGGAAGGAAACATTAAGATTATTGACTTTGGTATTGCCAGGGAATACAAAGAACAGAATCTGGCTGATACCACGGTGCTTGGTACAAAGGGGTATGCCCCACCTGAGCAGTATAGTGGGCAGACGGACCCACGTTCGGATATCTTTGCATTGGGAAAGACAATGCATCATCTCCTGACAGGTGTGGACCCTAGAAATGGTGAGGCCTATGCATCGGTGAGACAATGGAATCCGGAGCTTTCGGAGGGTATTGAAATTATTATTGACAGGTGTGTAGAGCCGGCTGCAGAAAACAGATATCAGAGCTGTGCTGACCTTCTTTATGATTTGGAACATCCGGATTTAATTACCAGAGGCTTTAAACGGAAACAGAAGAGACGTTTGGCAGCATTTATTGCCTCATTAAGTCTTTCGGCAATTCTGGCATTGACAGGTGTAGTTCTAAATATGACGGCATCGAACTTGAATAATCAAGATTATGATAACAATGTGAATAGCTCGGATCCTGAAAAGTATTATACAGCGATAGAGATTTACCCGGAAAAAGCGGAAGCATATAACAAATTGATTGCCTACTACGTTGACCATGAAGGAACCAATGAACAAATAACCGCACTGGGGAATACTATTGAAAAACATGGAGATGTACATGTATTGTCAGATGCTGACATTGCAGATATGTATTATGACATGGGAAAATTGTATTTTTCAGATTTCGATGGTAGCTTGAAGAGTCGGGCAGCAAATGCACAGTCATTTTTTGAAAAAGCGTTGAGTAAAGATGCGGTATTTGAGAAGAATGAGATTGCGAGGTGTTATTATTCGATTTGTTCATTCATGACAAATCAAAGTACCACCTCTGAAAATTCGCTGAATGATTACAAAGCTTTATTTGAAGAAATTGACAGTACATTGGCTATTGTAAATAAAGCAACGGATAGGGAAGCTAATTATGACAAAATGTCGCTCTATCACGTGGTAATGCTTTTGGTGAATGACCAGGCAGAGTATATGGCTGGCGTTGGGTTCGATAAGGAGACCGCGCTTTCTTTAATGGAAACGCTAAAACAAAATACAGACGCCATAACCTCGAACCTGCAAAATGTTAATAATCTCAAGGATGAGATTGATAATAGCTATGAGTTATTCATAACAAATATTAATGCAAAATACAATGAGGTAGAAAAGCGTCAGCAAAAAAATACACAGGCAGGGGGTAATTAAAAATGGCTGAGACATTATCTTTATTATCAATTATCTCCTATGTGGCGGCAGCGGTATTTTTTGTACTTGCAATTTTTTTCTGGTTTTTCTTTAGAATACCTACAGTGATTGGAGATTTGACAGGACGAACGGCCAGGAAATCTATTGCTAAAATGCGTGCAGCAAATGAGAAGTCTGGTGCAAAGGTATATAGGGAAAGTCGTACGAATGTAGAACGTGGTAAATTGACAGATGCTATGCCTGGGACGGAAAAACAAAGTAAGAAGAAATTTATAGAAGATGACAAGCGGCCTGAAACAGGGTTACTGACCGAGAATAAGGCGGGAAGTTATGAAACAGAGGCAACCGGCATTCTGGTGGATGAGGATGAAACGGTAGAATTGGCTTCTACTGCAAAGCAGAAGGTGAAGCGTACCGGTGGAAAGAAGCTGGTCATGATAGAGGAAATTATGCTTGTGCATACGGAAGAGAAAATGTCTTAGGCACAAGTAAAATTACATAATATACAAAGGAGCGAAAAAATGGGCAGATTAAAAGCAAAAGTTATGGAGAGATATCTGGCAGTTATATTATCCTTTGTGATGATATTTGTCACGATGCCAATCGGTACACTGCAGGTAAAGGCAACAGGAGCATCCGGCGGAAATTCTTCTGTTATAGAGCAGAGCCGGGTTTCAGTATATGTTTCTGATGGAAATGCTACAGTAAGCATGAATGGAACAGAGGTTGAATTGTCTAAGGGGCAGGAGCATGCTGTGGCTGTAGATAAGGGAACGGAGGTTCCGGTGGAAATTATGCCGGAAGAGGGAGCGTACATTAAAGAGCTTACCATTGGAAAGGAACTGGTAGAAGTTGCAAAGGGACAGAAGTATGTTGCAACTATTAAGGCGGACAGTAATGTTTTCATTGGCGTAAAGACAATGAAGGAATTTACAATTTCGGCTTCTGCAAATGTGGGAGGCACTGTTACATTAAATTCCCAAAAGGTGTCATCTCTTGTAGTGGATGAAGGCACGGAGGTTAATGTTGCAGTTACGGCAGAGGACGGATATCAGATTTCGTCAGTAAGCATTGATGGTGCAGCGCAGGATATTTCTGCTTCTGCCGTATCCTTTGAAAAGGCTGTGAATATTACCGCAGATACACAGATAGAGGCGACATTTGTTAAAGTGTATACCGTAACTGTGAAGGTTGACGGAAATGGTACGGTAGAGACGGACCCCACCGGTGAAGGTGGCGTGGTGACTGTGAAAACCGGTGAAGAGATAATTATTACAGCGGAACCTAATGAGTATTATCGTGTCTCCATGGTAGAAATCACAGGTCACAAAGCGATTACCTTTGAGGAAAATGACAAGGCATACGATACTACTTTGACCGCTGACAAGGACTATGAAGTGGCAATAACGTTTGCGCCAAATCGGTATGAAATAAGAGCTATTGAACCTGAGAATGGAACCATTAAAGTAAGTAGTGAGCTGGTTGAGTATGGCTCAGATTGTGAGGTTACTGTAACACCGGATGAAGGGTATTCACTATCTACACTTACTGTGAGTGGGAATGACGTGGTGGATTATGACGAGTATGAAGATGGAAAAGTTATCTTTTCAATCACGGATATTGCAGCAGAAAAGGAGATAAAGGCTACCTTTATTGTAAAAGAGAAGAATTATACTGGAGTTGAAGCTCTTTTCAATGTAGAAGATGCTGTTCGTATCAGTGAAATGGATTATATCTATGCGAATGGCGGGAATGTTACTTTTGCTACGGATAAGCTGGGAATTCAGTTGTACTGTGGAAAACAGAAATTGGGTGATTGGAAAACTAATACTATCGTGATAGATGAAACGATTTCTATTTCGGAGATTAAGTTATTCTATAAGGCTGAAAAGGAAAAATGGCCCAATTGGCATACCGTTGAGGGTGTATCACAGAGCAATCCGTTAAGAATTATCTTTGATGAAACAGCAGCTGATATTACTGTAACACCGGATGAAGCGAATGAAAATAGCTTTTACAATGACAGCTTCAGTGTAAAGGTAAAAGCAGAGGATAAGGGCGATTATTCCGGTATTGCCCAAATCGAGTATTTTGTGACCGATGAAGAAATTGCTAAAAGTGTTGCATACGATGATGTCAATGAAGAACAGAAGACAG
Source organism: uncultured Acetatifactor sp. (assembly GCA_964582515.1). Lineage (GTDB taxonomy): Bacteria > Bacillota > Clostridia > Lachnospirales > Lachnospiraceae > Acetatifactor. The sequence goes on from CAZOSU010000065.1 coordinate 7,408, forward strand.
TATTCGATGGTAATGTGACATATACGGATATTTCTGCAGCTCGTGAAGAGACCATTTCTGTAATTGTGGGCGAGGACACCAATAATAGTGACTATGTGGCAGTTTGGGTGAAGGTTACCGATTTTGCGGGTAATGTAGAAACTCTTAGAACAGAGAATTTACTCGTAAACTGCACAGCACCGGTGCTTAAGAGTGTTGAGATTGATGGCACTTTGGATACGGAAGCAACCACTGGATACTATAATGGGACGAGGACGGCAAAGATTACCATTATTGACCGTGCAAGTTCATTTGATGAAGCAAAAGCTTCCGAAGGAATAAAAATCACTGCGAAGGATGTTGATGGTAAGGATGTTCTTATAAGCAGACCGACCATGATAAGTTGGACAGATGGTGAGAATAAGGATACCCATATTGGAACTATTGTATTTGATACAGATGCGAATTATGAATGGAGTATCTCTTACACAAATAAAGCCGGTAAGGAAATGATTACCACTGATGCTGTAGAAAGTGGGGATAACATCTATTCCTTTACTGTGGATAAGCTGGCACCCACTGGTGGTATTTCATTTAATGTAGGTGGATTGTGGGATAGGCTTCTTTCCAAATTGACATTTGGTATTTGGGATAATGAGAGTATTACTACTGTGGTTGAGAAGAATGACTCCATATCACCAATGTATGATGTATTGTATTACAAAACTGATTCTGAGACAGCATTGACGGAAGTAGAGTTAGAAGAGCTCTTTGCAGCCGGAGAGTTTGTTAGTGCACCATATGCAGTGACAACGGATGAGAAGGTTGTTATTTATGCTCGTATTACTGATTATGCGGGAAACACACTTTATATTAGTACGGACGGTGCTGTTGTGGATACTACAAAGGGTGTAATTACCCTTGAAGAGGATGCACCTAATGAGAATGGTTTCTACAACAAAGATGTAGAGGTTAGGATTTCCGTGACGGAAATTGTAGAGGGTAAATCTGCATATTCCGGTATTAAGTCCATTGATTACAAGATAGTTGTGGATGAGAGGTATGATAGTCCGACACAGAGCGGAAATCTATATACCTTCAATAAAGAGAATCCTACTTATGAAGAATTACGTGCTGCTTGGAACAGTAGTGATGCAGACGGAAAGGTCATCATTGTTGATAGTAAGTTAAATAACTCAGATAAAGTAGTTGTTGTCGTTACTGTAGTAGATAACGCCGGTAATGAATATAGCAAGGATATTGCACTTGCAATTAATGTGGACGAAGTAAAAACAGAGATAGCTTTGGATGGAACACCTTATAAGGAAGTGGATGGCAGAGGATATTACAGCATGGAAGCCCGTAAAGCAACCATTACGATTAAGGAAAGAGCATCTGCATTTGATGCCAGTGCTGCTACAGATGGAATCACGGTAACTGCTAAAGACGCAAAAGGTACAGCTGTGGAGGATGCGTATAAGGTAAGTGCTTGGCATAGTGAAGGAGATGTGCATACAGCAACAGTAACCTTCATTGAAGATGCAAATTATGAGTGGTCGTTTGAGTATACGAACAAAGCAGGTAATATGCTTGATGTAGAAAGAAATCTTTCTACCGGAACGACTTCCACCCCATTTGTGTTTACGCTTGATGATACGAATCCACAAGGAGCAGTTACAGTTAATGCCAATGTATGGGACAGATTACTCAGTATTCTTACTTTTGGCCTTTACAGTAATGTGAAGGTGGATGTAGAAGCTACAGCTGCTGATGCAACCAGTCCTGTGATTATTGAGTATTATAAAACTGCAAATGTGGTGGCTATGACCACAGAAGAGCTTGATAAAGTGGCGTTCGAAGAGTTTAAGCCTTTTAGTGTAGACCCTGATGAGCAGTTTGTTGTTTATCTGAAGATTACTGATTATGCGGGGAATTATATTTATCTTAATTCAGATGGATATATTGTAGATAAAGAATCCAGCAAGATTACATTAACGCCGTCTGCCACTAATGAAAACGGAATTTATGGTATAAACTCCGTTGTGTCTGTTGATATAGCTGTGGAGGATGCTGAACCGTATTCCGGAATTAAAACAGTGGAATACTGGGTGGAGAATAATGGGAAGGAAACCCAGAGAAAAGTATTGTATTCCTTTGACTATGCTCGTGATGTCGCAGAACTCAATTCCAATGGAGGAACCTTAAAGATTACTGATTGGGATTCGGAAGCGCAGGATAATACGGAGCCGGTAGTATATGAAGGAATATACCCTGCACAAGCTGATTTAAAACAGAGTTGGAATGGAACGGTTATTATTGATAAAGAACTCAATAATAGTTGTAATGTGGTTGTTTATGTAAAAACTGTGGACAATGCAGGAAATGAAGATACTTCTTCGGTAAGCTTAGATATTGATAATACGGCACCTGTTATTGACGTAGTATTTGATAATGGCAATGATAATAACGGAAATGGTTATTTTGATGAGCAGAGAACTGCAACCATTACCATTACCGAAAGAGCACATCATTTTGACGCAGAGGCAGCAACCAAGGGCATCACGATTACTGCGGTGGATGCATACGAAGAAGCTGTTACTGGAGCATACCAGCTCAGCGGATGGACAGCAGGAAATATTGCGGAAGATGCGGATGCACAGACATACACAGCGACCCTTTTCTTTGAAAAGGATGCAAATTATGAATGGAGCATTGCTTATACCGATAAGGCAGGTAATACGAATGTGGATGTAAATACAAGTGTAGTGGCAGGCAACGGCGAATCTGTCGCTCCATTCAAATTTACAGTAGATACTACCGCTCCTTATGGTACAGTGAAGGCTGTTTCAACGGAGGGTCGAGAAGAAGAATGGAACGCTTTAAGAGCTCAGGATACTCTCACTTTTGGTTTCTGGACGAAGGGAATGTTTACCATTTCCGGTACTGCTTTTGATGATACATCAGCGCCGATAGCTTCCGTTGAATATTATAAGGCTGTGGCGACAAATTCACTTGATGTAGTTCAGCTACTTACAGAAGCAGAGTTGGACCAGATTAAGGATTGGGCAGCATTTGATGGCTTTGAGATTACCAATGATGAGAGATGTGTTGTATATATTAAGATTACGGATTTGGCAGGTAACTATAAATATATCAGCACCAATGGATTAATTGTTGACCATTATGCGGCAAATGTTGAAAATATTGCACCGGAGGTATACATCACGCCCGTGCAGCAGGCAAATGAGTTATATAACAAGGATGTTACAGTTTCCATTAGCGTAGCGGATCCCATTGTAAATGGTGCTTATTCAGGACTAAAGAGTGTTGAATATCGTGTATTAAATATGGGTACTGTTACACAGTCAGGTACCTTACAGTCATTTGGAGTTGGCGATCCTAAGCAGAGCGAGTTGGTTAGGGCATGGTCCGGTAGCATTGTTG
>CAZOSU010000066.1:0-10617 GCA_964582515.1 uncultured Acetatifactor sp.
GGGAGACGTGTGGTGGAAGTCAGGGCTTGGCCGGCGGGATATGGCAGGGTATTTTTCCCAGACTCCGATATTTAAGATTTTCTAAGATTGCTGATTTTGGCTATGAAAAGCGACGCGTCGGGTGCAACGTGCATCCGTGCACGATGCACCCTAATTCGGGCGTCCATGCCCGAATTCCGCTGTGTACCAAGCAGCAATCTAAGAAAATCTAAAATATCTGCATATGGAAAAATACTCTGCCATATCCCGCCGGCCAAGCCCTGACTTCCACCACACTTTTTTTATGAAGAGAATGTCAGCAGAAAACGGAGGGCTGGGTGGTATATAGGTATACTTACAGTGCATATGGAGAAGCTTTAGAAGTTCTTAGTTTTGGGTTTCGTAGTCAGCGGAATTCGGGCATGGACGCCCGAATTAGGAGGCACTGTGCACGGATGCACATTGCCTCCGACGCGTGGCTATCAATAGACTATATCCCAAAACTTAGAACTTCTTAAGTTTCGGAGTCTGCACTGTAAGTATACCTATATACCACCCAGCCCTCCGTTTTCTGCGTCACCCCTATTGCGCATATTGCGCACGTAAACCTTAAAATGGGAAGTGTTTTGGTAAAAACGCACAAATTGGAAAAATAAAGATTGGAATTGCTGTCAGTTGTAATAAAAATGGGGAGATGCTAAGATAAGCTTAAGAACAATCGGTTGCGCAAAGACTGCGCACACACTATTAAGTGGGAGGATTATGAAATGAGTAAGAAAGGTTTAAAGAAGCTGGTTAGTACCACTCTTGCGGCTGCCATGGTGATTACCGGATGTGCAGTGGGCGATATGGGACAGGTACAGGCCAGCGACGGAAGCATTACCCTTGCCAATGCAGATTTTGAAAATGATATCTGGGGCAGTGATGCAGGCTGGACAATCGGAGTATCCGACTGGACCGGCGTGGAGGTTAGTCATTTTGCTTACGCAAGCGATTCATGGATGACTGTGCCTACCGATGGTGCAAGCAGTGCACTTAAGTTTTATTCTGATTCTGTAGACAGCGTGATGACAGTTTCTCAGGCAGTGAATATTCCGGCAGGTGTATATACTGTGGAGACCCTTGCCATGGGTGAAGGCGCTTCCTTCAATGTATTTGTTGGAGAAGAGGCAGGCGAAGCAGTTTCCATGACCGGCTACAATAATTGGCTTACCGGTTCCCAGGAGATTACCGTGAAGGAAGATCTGACCGGCGTGACGGTAGGTGTGACCGTAAGCATGGCAGCAAAGGGATGGGGCTATGTGGATTGTTTCAAGGTTACTAAGACCGGTGATATAGCACCGGAGGCTACACAGGCACCGGGACACTATGAGTGGCAGGCTACCACCCTGGTACAGAATGGTGACTTTGAAACCGGCGATACTACCGGCTGGGAAGTGAGCCTTGGAAGTACGGAAGCAACCGGTACTGTTAAAACTGACCAGTGGGCAGCCAATAACACCACCCAGATTTTCAATGTATGGAACGGAGCCTCAGCAGGCGTATCTGTGAGCTTAAGCCAGAAGGTGAATGTAACCGCCGGTACCTATAAAGTAAGCTTACAGCAGGAAGGTGCAGAAATGGCTTCCGGCCTTAGCATTTCCGCAGGAGGTGCCCAGCTCGTTCTTCCGGCAACTACCGGCTGGGATACATGGGCAACCGTAGAAACCGGCGAGTTTACCGTTGCAGCAGATGGTGAGATTACTGTTGCAATCACCGGTGATGTGGCTGCAAGCTACTGGGGCGATTTTGATAATATCGTATTACATAAGTATGTATTTGTAGAAGAGGATCCTTCTGCAACTGCCACTCCGGCGCCTACCGCTACTCCGGAGCCTACGCCTACCCCTGCACCGGTGGATTCCGAGCTTTATGTGCAGAAGGTGGAAAATCTTTCCGAAGATTTTATTATGGGTGTGGATGTTTCCTCCTACCTTTCTATTAAGAACAGTGGTGCGAAGTATTATGACTTTGACGGCAGCGAATTAACTGACCAGGGATTTTTTGATTTACTGGCAGAGAGCGGCGTGGATTATGTACGTATCCGTGTATGGAACGACCCTACCGATGGAAACGGTAATGGCTACGGCGGTGGTAATTGTGATTTAGAGACGGCAAAGACCATTGGTCAGTGGGTAACCAAGGCCGGTATGAAGGTGCTTGTAGATTTCCACTATTCTGATTTCTGGGCAGACCCCGGCAAGCAGAAGGCTCCCAAGGCATGGGCGAGCATGGACCTTGCTACCAAGGTAGAGGCGGTAAAGACTTATACCAAGGATAGCTTACAGGCAATGATTGATGCCGGTGTGGATATCGGTATGGTACAGGTTGGTAACGAGACCAACAATGGTATCGCAGGCGAGACCGGCTGGGAAAATATGTCCAAGATTTTCAGTGCAGGAAGCAGCGCAGTCCGTGAAGTGGCAGCAGCAAATAATACCGAAATTCTGGTAGCAATTCATTTCACTAATCCGGAGACTTCAGGAAGATATGCCGGATATGCAAAGAATTTAAATGATTATGGTGTGGATTATGATGTATTTGCATCTTCCTACTATCCATACTGGCATGGTACCTTAGATAATTTACAGTCCGCACTTAAGGGTGTGGCAGATACCTATGGCAAGAAGGTAATGGTTGCAGAGACCTCATGGGTTCGTACCTACGAGGATGGTGATGGTCACGGCAATACCACGGACGCTTCTGATAAGGCAGAGCTGATTAATGAGGTGTCTGTACAGGGACAGGTTACTTCTGTAAGAAATGTAATCAATGCGGTTGCAGGCATTGGTGAGAAGGGTATCGGTGTATTTTACTGGGAGCCCGCCTGGATTCCGGTTCAGTATTATGACGGCAGTGATGCAAGCGTTTTAGCGGAAAACAAGGCACTTTGGGAGAAGTACGGAAGCGGCTGGGCATCCTCTTATTCCGGTAATTATGATGCAGATGCCGGGGAATGGTACGGCGGAAGTGCAGTAGATAATGAAGGCTTGTTTGACTTTAACGGTAAGGCCTTAGAGTCATTGAATGTATTTAAGTATGTTTATACCGGAACAACCGCGAAGGTTATTGTTTCTTCTGTAAATAATGCAGAGGTAACCTACGAAGTAGAGGATGAAATCACTCTTCCTTCTAAGGTGACCGCAAATTATGTGGACGGAACTACTCAGGATATCGACGTAACCTGGAATCAGGATGAGCTTAACGCTGCTATCAAGGCCGGTGTGGGTCAGTATACAATCCAGGGAACTGCTACCGCAGACGGCAAGTCCTATGACGTAACCTGCGCTCTGACCATTAAGCCTGTGAATTTACTGGTAAATCCCGGCTTTGAGGAATCCGGTGCATGGACCATTGACGGCAATGCAGCATCTATGAAGGCGGACAGCAGTAATGTTCGTACCGGAAGCTATTGTATGCACTTCTGGGCATCTGCGGAGGTTAATTATAAAGTAACGCAGACTATAACCTTAGACAGAGGCATCTACTCCTTCGGTGGCTATTTACAGGGTGGCGATGCAGGAGATGCGGCGGAATTTAATGTATTTGTAACCGTAGGCGAAGAGACCTTAAAGGATGCTACCGCAGTATCCGGCTGGCAGGTATGGGACAATGGAGAAGTGGCAGAGTTTGCTGTAACCGAAGACGGAGTCCAGGTGATTGTAGGCTTTGATGCACTGGCAGCAGGCGGTGCATGGGGTTCATGGGATGACATGTATCTGTATAAGGTTGCAGATTATGTGACCGATGAAATTGTTGATGAGGTTGTAACAGAGACAGTGACTAAGGTTGAGTCCGCAACCACCAAGGAGGATGTGAAGGAGCTGGTAACCGATTGTCTGGAAGGAATTGATGATTTCTGGAAAGAGACTATCACTACCGAGATACTTGATTTATTAGATGCTTTGGATGAAGCCATTTACAATGCGCTGGTGGCACTTGGTGTGGAGGAGCCCCTTGAAATCGTACATGAGCAGGATTTGGAGAGTGAATTTGCAGTAAGTGGTATTGACAACGCGCTTTTATCAGTGCCTAATGGTGGCAGATTAGAGGTTGGTACGGTGGATCTGGATGATGCCATGAAGGCACTTGCAAAGGACAAGGGCGTAACTGACGCGCAGCTCCAGAACGCAGTTTCCTTTAGCCTTGAATTATTCAATGAGGATGGCAAAGGCGAAGAGCTGGCAGCACCGGTACGTGTGCGCTTTAACATTCCAAGCAGCATGAAGGGCAAGACCTTAAAGCTGGTACATTATGCAGAGAACGGTGTGGAAATTCTGGATGTGGATGCAGCAGGTGAAGCAATCATTACAAGCTTCAGTGATTTTGTATTAATCGCAGAGACCACCACTAACAGCGGTGGAACAGGAAATACCACCACTACTACCACTCCTTCTGCTTCTGAAAACGTAGTGGCTTCACCAAAGACCGGTGATGTAACAGGCGTATGGATGATGCTTTCATTGGTAGGTCTGGCAAGCATAGTAACCGGAGGCATGGTTCTTCGCAAAAAAGAAGAGGAGTAAATTTGGTTAGTCACATTGAACTTAGCTTCATAAAGTGTTATATTATAGAGAGTCGGGAAACCGGCTCTCTAATTTTGTAGAAAGAGGATATAGATATGTTAATAAAGAAGCCAGGTAGAAATGATGCTTGCTGGTGTGGGAGTAATCGTAAATATAAGGTATGTCACGAAGCCTTTGATGCCAAAATCGAAAGCTTTGCCAGAAAAGGGGCAGTAACACCTTCCCGTGATATTATTAAAACGCCGGAGCAGATTGAGAAAATCAAGGAAAGCTGTAAAATCAATATTGCCATTCTGGACCATTTGGAGCAGGTAGTGTGTGAGGGAATGTCCACGGCTGAGATTGACAGGATTGTCCATGATATGACCTTTGCAAACGGCGCTTACCCTGCACCATTGGGGTACGAGGGATATCCTTACAGTGTATGCACTTCTGTGAATAATCAGGTATGCCACGGCTTTCCCTCGGAGAAGGTGATTTTGAAAAAGGGTGACATTGTCAACATCGACGTTTCTACCATTTTGGACGGCTATTATTCGGATTCCTCCAGAATGTTCTGCATCGGGGAAATCAGTGAGGAGAGAAGGCGTCTGGTACAGGTCACCAGGGAATGTCTGGAAAAGGGCTTGGAGCAGGTAAAGCCCTGGGGCTTTTTGGGGGATATGGGACAGGCAGTTCACGACCATGCCTACAATAATGGTTACACCATCGTAAGAGAAATTGGCGGTCATGGGGTAGGACTGGAGTTCCACGAGGAGCCCTGGGTTGGGTATCACACGAAGCGTGGCACGGATATGCTGCTGGTACCGGGCATGATTTTCACCATTGAGCCCATGGTTAATGCGGGTGGTGTGGAAATCGAAATTGATAAAGAGAACGGCTGGGAGGTTTATACCAGGGATGGCAGCGATTCCGCCCAGTGGGAAATTATGGTGCTGGTCACCGAGACAGGTGCGGAGGTACTTTGTTATTAGTATTTATAGAGGTGAACCCACGTTATCCTCGCTCCCCCGGGAGAGGAGGTAATGTGGGTTCATTTCTTTTGGAAAGGATGAAAGAATTTAGAAAACTTTTAGCATATTTTAGTTGCGTCAAGGTACTTTCATGATTTAAACTAAAAGAGTGTATAATTTATCATAAGTGAAGAAGGAGGGATTAGCATGGCCTACGAAAAAGAAATGAAAGAATATGCAGACCAGATGGTGGCGATGTGTGTGAAGAATGACACCATTTCAGATGAACTCTTCAAGCAGTATGGTGTAAACAGAGGATTACGTGACCAGAACGGTAAGGGGGTTCTGACGGGACTTACCACGATTTCGGATGTAGTATCGTTTAAGAAGGTGGATGGACAACAGGTACCCTGTGATGGTGAGCTGTGGTATCGGGGGTATAAGGTAAATACCTTGATTGATAATATGGGAGAGGCGTTTGGCTTTGAGAAAACGGCATTTCTTCTGTTGTTTGGTGAGCTTCCCAATGAGGAACAGTTAGAGGAGTTTATCGATATTTTAGGGGCTGCCAGAAGACTGCCGGTGAATTTTACCAGGGATGTTATCATGAAGGCTCCTTCCAAGGATATTATGAATTCCATGACCAGAAGTATATTGACGCTGGCTTCCTATGATAAGGATATCAGTGATACCAGTATCGAGGGCAGTATCCGTCAGTGCATTAAGCTAATCAGTGTGTTTCCGCTGCTGGCGATTTACGGATATCATGCTTATAATCACTATGAAAATGACGAGAGCATGTACATCCACAGACCGGATATGTTCCGTTCCACTGCAGAGAATCTGTTAATGATGCTTCGCCCGGACAAGAAATATACTCCTATTGAGGCGAAGGTTTTGGATGTTGCGCTTATATTACACATGGAGCATGGCGGTGGCAATAATTCCACCTTTACTACCCGTGTGGTAACCTCCTCCGGCTCCGATACCTATTCCGCCATTGCAGCGGCAATGTCCTCCTTAAAGGGACCTAAGCATGGGGGGGCAAACCTAAAGGTTATGGAGATGATTCGCGACATTCATAAGAATGTGAAGGATACCGATGATATAGAAGAGCTTGGCAATTACCTTACCAGGATTCTGAACGGCGAGGTATTTGACAGAAAGGGTCTAATCTACGGCATGGGCCATGCGGTATATTCTTTATCCGACCCAAGAGAGGTTATTTTCAAGAGCTATGTAGAAAAGCTGGCTGCAGAAAAAGGTATGGATAAGGAAATGCGCCTTTATAAAAATATCGAGATGCTTGCCCCGGAGATTATTGCGGCTAAGAGAAAGATTTTCAAGGGAGTAAGCCCCAACGTGGATTTCTATAGCGGATTTGTATATGAAATGCTGGATATTCCCATGGAATTATATACGCCTATTTTTGCCATTGCACGTATTGTAGGCTGGAGTGCACATCGTATTGAAGAGCTTATCGGCATGAACAAAATCATTCGTCCGGCATATATGTCCGTTATGAAAGAAAAAGAATAAAATTTGGTTGCGCGGTTTCCTTATTGTGTTATAATAGTACTTATGACACAGAGTCGAAAGTACTAAGAAAAGAGGGCAGTCTGATGGCGAAGGATAAGAGTAAGAAGGTAACAGCAAAGGGAGAAAAGCGTTCCCTGAGATTGTTGGGCAGGGTGAAAATTTCCGCGAAGGTTATAGCTCCTTTGCTTGGTCTTGTACTGATGGTTGTAGGTCTTTGTATTTCCGTGCAGGTATCTTTGGGTAAGGTGTTAAATGCCAGTCTGGACATTTCTGATAATTACGCAGAAAGTGTAAACCAGTTGAATACAGTGAAGTATGATTTTGAAAGCTTACAGAAGATTACCTATGGTTACTGCATTGCTACATCGGATGCGCAGAAGAATCATTTAGCTGAGGAGAAGGATGCGGTAATTGAGGAACTTGATGCCACGATTGCAGCGTATAAGGTAAAGATTACTTCAGAAGAGGCTATGGAAGAGGCAGAGGAATTTATGGCTTCCTATAACACTTATATGAAGAGTATGGATGAGGCGATTGCGTTCTGTGGGGAAAACAGGGCGAGTATGGCGGTATCCCTTGCGAATGGTATTCTTACCTCTACAGGTGATGAAATCGCAGTTTTGATTGATTGTATGATAGAGGACAATATGCTGGCTATGGAAGAGGCGAAGGCTACACAGCAGGCCATATATGACGGAGCAGCCAGAACCGTAAGTGTTCTTTTTGCAATCACTGTGATGGTATCTGTATTGGCTGTCTTCATTATCTTCGCAGAAATCGTAAATCCGCTGAAGAAGATGAATAAAGAGCTGGATGGAATCGTAGAGACCATCAATAAAGAGGAGGGTGACCTGACCAGACGTGTGAGCGTAAAATCCACCGATGAAATCGGCAAGCTGGGTGATGGTATTAATAAATTCGTGGAGACCTTGCAGGTTATCATGCTGCAGATTAACGAAAGTACCCGCAAGCTGGGTGGAATCGTGGGCGTGGTGGACAGTAAGATACAGACTACCAATGACAGCTCCATGGATATCTCCTCTGTAATGGAGCAGCTGTCCGCAGCAATGGAAGAGGTATCTTCTACCGTTACGAATGTAAATGAAACTGCCTTGAATGTGGATAAGGAAGTAGTAGTCCTGGCAGATGCTTCTGAGGGATTGATGGGTTACTCCGGTGAGATGCAGAAGCGTGCTTCCCAGCTGGAGAAAACAGCGGTTGAGAATAAGAATAACACCAGCAGCGTCATCAATGAAATCATTGACAGTCTGGAGAAGGCTATTGAAGAAAGTAAGAGCGTTGAGAGGGTTAATGAGCTTACCAATGAGATTTTAAGTATTGCCGGTCAGACCAATTTACTGGCGCTGAATGCCTCCATCGAGGCGGCAAGAGCCGGAGAAGCCGGCCGCGGATTTGCAGTAGTTGCGGATGAAATCAGCAAGCTGGCAGATTCCAGCCGTATGGCAGCAGGCAATATTCAGAATATCAACAATATGGTGGTACAGGCGGTTAAGGACTTGATTGATAACTCCAATACCATCGTGAAGTACATTAACGAAAATGTATTACCGGATTACGAGGGCTTTGTAGCGGCTGGTCAGCAGTACAACAGCGATGCGGTTCATATCACAGAAATTGTTACCAGGTTTGATGAGATGGCAGACAATATCAAGGTAATGATTGGTGGCATCACAGAATCTATGAATGATATTTCAGCAGCAGTGGGTGAGAGCGCAAATGGTGTGACTACCGCAGCTATGAATACCAACGATTTGGTAAAGGATGTGACGGAGATTTCAGCCGCAATGGACGATACCAAGCTGGTAGTGGGAACGTTAACCAACGAAGCGGAGAAGTTTGATATATTATAAGATGTATAAAAAGTAGTTTGGAATACCTTTGAGGAATGTGGAGCAGAGAAATCTGCTCCCTTTTCATTTTATAATTTTCCGGAAACGGCAAAAAACAAGGGAAAATGGTATGGTAATATTACATTTTTTGCCGATAATGTGTTATACTATTCCAGAGTTGGCTGTAGTTAAAAATTGGCGGAGGTGGGAGTATGCGTTATCTTTCGGTTACTGATATAGCGAAAAAATGGAATGTATCGGAGCGTAGTGTGAGAAATTACTGTGCCCAGGGGCGTGTAAATGGAGCTTTTCTGACAGGCAAGACCTGGAATATTCCTGAGAATGCAGAAAAGCCGGAGCGCACCAATAAGAAGAGGATGCCCATAACACTTCTTGAGATTCTTCAGGAAGAGAAACGAAATGGATATTCCGGCGGTATATACCATAAAACACAGATTGATTTGACCTACAATTCCAATCACATGGAAGGTAGTCGCCTTACACATGACCAGACCAGATATATTTTTGAAACAAATACCATTGGTATAGAAAATGAAGTTCTTAATGTGGATGATGTAATTGAAACGGTAAACCACTTTCGTTGCATTGATATGATTATCGATAATGCGAAAGCGGTACTGACGGAAAAGTTCATTAAGGAGATTCATTTTATTTTAAAGAATGGAACCAGTGATGCTAGAAAAGAGTGGTTTGCAGTGGGGGGGTATAAAAAGCTGCCGAATGAAGTTGGTGGTATGGATACTACATTACCTGAAAATGTGAGCAGTGAAATGAAAGAATTGCTCAAGGAATACAACGCAGCGAAAGAAAAGACGTTTGAAGATATTTTGGATTTTCATGTGAAATTTGAAAAAATACATCCATTTCAGGATGGGAATGGCCGTGTTGGCAGATTGCTTATGTTCAAGGAATGCCTGAAATATGGTATGGTTCCATTCATCATAGAAGATAATCTGAAATGGTTTTATTATCGAGGATTGAAAGAGTGGGATAAGGAAAAAGGCTATCTGACCGACACCTGTTTGGCAGCACAGGATAGATACAAGGTGTATCTGGATTATTTTAGAATCAGATATTAAGAAGATAATATGGATGAAAGGTTAATTTAAAAAATGTAACACAATTTTCAATTGTGTTACATTTTTTTTCGCTTACACAGTATATATCGGTGGGAATTGGATTTCCTTTAGGGGTAAAATGAAATTTTTTTGGTAAGTTTTACCTCTTTTTTTATGCCATAAAATTGAGTTTCGGACGACAAAATGTAACACAATTGAAAATTATGTTACATTTTTCGCTCAAAAATTAATGAAGAAATATAGTGAGTTTCAAGGAGGAAGAGAAATGTTACGTATGTCAGTAAAGCAAGAGGAGTACCTTCTTATCGGAGATGATATCAAAATCGTATTTTTAGGCGGCACAGGTGGTCATATGCGAATTATGATTGATGCACCCAAGGATGTGAATATCGTCAGAAGCAGGGCACTGGAAAAGCGTATTACAGACCCACAGGAGCTGGAAAAGCTCCCCAAATATTATGCTGAACCGGAGCACCCGGAAAAATACAAAAAGAAAAAAGCAAATGTGGTAATTGTAAAAAATACCAAAAAATAACAAGGGAAATAAACCGGAATCCTAGGGCCGGGTTTATTCATAAAAACAGGGTACACGGATGTACCCAAAACAATGCAAAACACGGAGGTAAAATTT
>CAZOSU010000067.1:0-10521 GCA_964582515.1 uncultured Acetatifactor sp.
TCTCAGGTGCTTAAGTCTAAGTATGTAGGTGCAATTGCAGTTGCGGCATATTCTTATATGGCGCTGGTGCCTATTGTACAGCCCATGGCTATTAAGCTGGTAACTACAAAGAGGGAAAGATGTATACATATGGAATATAAGCCGGAGTCTGTTACCAAGACCATGCGTATTATTTTCCCTATCGCGGTAACTATGATTGTTGGTCTTGTTGCACCTCAGTCAGTTGCTCTTGTCGGTTTCCTTATGTTTGGTAACCTTCTTCGTGAGTGTGGTGTCCTTGGAACCATGTCTGAGACAGCACAGAATCAGTTAGCTAATTTAATTACCTTATTACTTGGTATTACCATTTCTTTCAGCATGAAGGCTGAGGATTTCGTTACGGTAGAGACCCTTATGATTATGGTAATTGGTTTATTTGCTTTTGTTATGGATACTATCGGTGGTGTTTTACTTGCGAAGTTTATGAACCTCTTTACAAAGAATAAGATTAATCCTATGGTTGGTGGTGCAGGTATTTCTGCTTTCCCTATGTCTTCTCGTGTGGTACAGAAGCTGGCAATGGAAGAGGATCCTACCAATATCATCATCATGCATGCAGCAGGTGCAAACGTATCCGGTCAGATTGCGTCTGTAGTAGCTGGTGGTCTTGTAATCAGTCTCGTATCCCAGTTCTTATAATTCGGGAAGAAAAGAGTACGGTGTATAAATTCGCAGGGATATGGTGAGTTTTCATACGTGAATTTGTGCCGGAGCGTCACAAATTCTGTTTATTACGGAGCCAAATCGGGTATTTGGTTCCTGTTCCTTGCAAATCGCTTCGGAATGGAGGAAAATATGAGTGAAACAGTAATGCAGGCCTTAGAGATTATGGGAAAAGGCATGCTTGGTATTTTCGTAGCGTTAATCGTAATTATGCTGTTTGTTATGATTATGGCTAAATTGGGCAAGAAGAAAGACTAAGCTATTTATTGTTATGCAGCGCCATGTGGAGGGAATCTTCACATGGCGTTTTGAGTTGAGTGGAGAACGGATACGCTTTACCAAGCCTGCTCTATTGTAGTATACTGGGTTAAGGAGGTGGTTATTATGGAAAATCAGGAAATGATGGAAAAATTGCAGAAATCCTTAAAAATTAATCGGTACATCAATATTTTAGTGGCAGTTTTGCTGATTTGTCTTTTGGTGGGCGGATATTTTGTGGTTCAAAAAATAACACCTGCCATTTCAGCAGTGCAGGAAATGAAAAATTCCATAAAGGTACTGGAGCAGATAGATTTTCAGGAGCTGAACCGGCTGATGGAAGAGTTGGATGTGGAAGCCATGAATAAGGCAATTGCAGGTCTGGATTTGGATGGGCTGAATGAGAAAATTGACTCCTTGGATATGGAGAGTCTCAATGATGCCCTGGAAGGTCTGGATACGGAAGAATTAACAGAGGCACTTGAAAATCTCAACAATGCAGTGGATAAGCTGGAGGATATCGGAAAGTCTTTAAGTACCGTAGGCCAGTGGTTTCAAAACAAATTCAATTTTTAGAGAAAAACCTCGTGGTGATACTGCGAGGTTTTCTTGTTAAGAGGAGGGTTTTGTGGTAGAATAACCTTTAAGTATGTTTAAGGAGAGGTGCCATGGCTGCGAAGAAGTATTATGCGGTGAGAAAAGGGAAAACAGTGGGAATCTTTGAATCCTGGGATGCTTGTAAGGCATCGGTGGATGGTTTCCCCGGAGCAGAGTACAAGAGCTTTAAGACCAAAGAGGAAGCAGCAGCTTTCTGTGGAGGGGAGGCTGTGACTTTAACCGCACAGAGCGTGGAGGATGACCCGGTGAAGGCGGCACTTCGGCAGGATGCACTGGTAGCCTATGTGGATGGCAGCTACGAGCATTCCCTTACAAAGTATGGTTTTGGCTGTGTCTTTATTTTGCCGGATGGAAGCGTGTATGTGGAAAATGGTAGTGGAGTCAATCCGGAAACAGCTGCGCTCCGTAATGTGTCCGGTGAGATGCTGGGAGCCATGTATGCAGTGCGGTGGGGAATTAAGAACGGTTTTTCCAGAATTGAGATTCGCTTTGATTATGAGGGAATCGAGAAATGGGTGACGGGAGCCTGGAGAAGTAAGACGGAGCTGACCCGGAAATATGCGGCATCCATGCGGAAATGGCAGGGGCAGATTCATCAGGAATTTACTAAGGTACCCGCCCATTCCAATGTGTTTTTTAATGAGCTGGCGGATGAGCTGGCCAAGGATGCAGTGGCAAATAAGGAGGGAATTCCCGAGGTGCATCTGAAAGAGGGGACAAGGCAGTGGAAACAAGACTAAATAAGTATCTGGCAGAGTGTGGAGTATGCTCCAGACGGGAAGCGGATAAGCTGATAGAATCAGGCAGGGTATTGGTCAACGGACATGTAGCCACCATGGGTGAGAAGGTCACACAGGAGGATGAGGTCCGTGTAGGGAAAAGGATACTGGGCGGAAAGCAGAGGACGGTGGTTCTCGCATTTTATAAGCCGGTGGGCGTGACTTGTACGGAAAAGGACAAGTATGCAGAGAAAATTATTAATGACTATATTAATTTGCCCTTCCGCGTAACCTATGCAGGAAGACTGGACAAGGATTCTGAAGGACTGCTACTGCTTACGAATGACGGTGATTTGATTGATGCTGTGATGCGGGGAGCAAATCGACATGAAAAGGAATATGTAGTAAAGGTAAATAAAGAGATTACCCCGGAATTTGTAGAGAAAATGGAGAAGGGCGTTTATTTAAAGGAGCTGGAGCTGACCACCAGACCCTGTCAGGTAAAGCCCATTGGAAAATATACCTTTCACATCACCCTGACCCAGGGGCTGAATCGCCAGATTCGCCGGATGTGTAAGGAAAACGGCTATGAAGTAACCCATTTAAAGCGCATCCGCATAATGAATGTGGAGCTGGGAAAGCTGATACCAGGAAAGTATCGGGAGCTTACCGGACAGGAGCTGGAGGAGCTATACCGGCTGGCAGGTATGAAGAAATAGGAGCGTGTGGAGCATGCAGAAATTAGAACGTATCAAAGAATTGGTGGAGCTTTTAAATCGGGCAGCCAGGGCATATTATGCTGAGGATACCGAGATTATGAGCAATTTTGAATATGATAAGCTGTATGATGAGCTGACTGCATTGGAGGAGGAAACCGGTATTGTACTGGCAAACAGTCCTACGGTGAATGTGGGGTATGAGGCGGTACTGGAGCTTCCCAAGGAGGCTCATGAATCCCCCATGCTTTCTCTGGATAGAACAAAGGACAGAGAAGCGCTGGCGGACTGGTTAAACGGTAAGGAGGGACTTCTTAGCTGGAAGCTGGACGGTCTTACTATCGTGGTCACCTACCGTGACGGTAAGCTGGAAAAGGCGGTTACCCGTGGAAACGGTGAAATCGGAGAAGTGGTCACGGGAAATGCAAGAGCATTTAAAAATCTTCCCTTAAGCATTGCCTTTAAGGGAGAGCTGATTCTCCGTGGGGAAGCAGTGATTTCGTATTCTGATTTTGAAAAGATTAATGAGAAGATTGAAAAGGAAGCAGAAAAATATAAAAATCCCAGAAATTTGTGCAGTGGCTCCGTAAGGCAGTTAAACAGCCAGATTACGGCGGAGAGAAATGTAAAGCTCTATGCGTTCAACCTTGTGAAGGCGCAGGGCGTGGATTTTGAAGGCTCCAAGGAAGCGCAGTTTGTCTTTTTGAAGGAGCAGGGCTTCGATGTGGTGGAATATAAAATGGTGACACCGGAGAATATGGCAGAAACCATTTCTTATTTTGAAGAAAAGATTAAGACCTACGATATTCCTTCCGACGGATTGGTGCTGACCTATGAGGATATTGCCTATGGTGAGTCCTTGGGACGTACCGCTAAGTTCCCTCGTCATTCCATCGCCTTTAAATGGCAGGATGAAATCCGGGAGACCACTCTTACGGAAATGGAGTGGAGTGCCAGCCGTACCGGACTGATTAATCCGGTGGCGATTTTTGAACCGGTGGAGCTGGAGGGAACCACAGTGAGCCGTGCCTCCGTGCACAATGTGAGTATTGTGAAAGCATTAAAGCTTGGCTTGGGAGACCGGATTACCGTATATAAAGCGAACATGATTATTCCTCAGATTGCGGAGAATCTTACCTGCTCCGATACGCTGGAGATTCCGGCTGTCTGCCCGGTGTGTGGGGGAAAAACGGAGATTCGCCAGGTCAGTGATGTGCAGTCCCTTTACTGCACCAATGAGAAGTGCGATGCTAAGAAGCTTAAGGCATTCAGTCTGTTTGTCAGCCGGGATGCCATGAATATCGAGGGCTTATCCGAGTCTACGTTGGAGAAATTCATCAATGCAGGATTTCTGCATGAATTTGCGGATTTGTACCATTTAAGTGACCATCAGGAAGCGATTGAGGCCATGGAGGGCTTTGGTGAGAAATCTTACCAGAATATGATGAATGCCATCAATAAATCCAGAGAGACTACCCTGCCCAGGGTTCTGTACAGTCTGGGGATTCCCAATATCGGTGTGGCCAATGCCAAGATGCTGTGTAAGCATTTTGATTATGATATGTCCACTCTGACGGAAATCCGTGCAGAGGAGCTTAGTCAGGTGGAGGGTATCGGCGAGGTGATTGCCACAGCCTTTGTAGAGTATATGCAGGATGAGGAGAACCGCAGATGCATGTATAACCTCTTTAAGGAAATAAGCGTGGAAATTCCACAGGTAAGTAGTATGGAGCAGAGTCTTGCAGGAATGAGCTTCTGCGTCACGGGAAGTCTGAACCATTACCCCAGTCGTAATGAGCTGAAAGCAGCCATTGAGGACAAGGGGGGTAAGGTGACCGGAAGCGTTACCACTAAGACGGCTTGTCTGATAAATAATGATATTTCATCCAATTCCTCCAAGAACAAGAAAGCAAAGGAGCTGGGAGTTCCGATTGTGACGGAAGAGGATTTTATAAAGCAGTATTTAAGTTAAGCACAAAGGAGATTATGAAAAATGCCCATTAAAACGCAAAGTGATTTACCTGCAAAGGAAATTTTAGAAAATGAAAATATATTCGTCATGGACGAAAACCGTGCAATGCATCAGGATATCCGTCCCTTGCAGGTAGTGATTTTAAATATTATGCCGGTGAAGCAGGATACGGAGCTGCAGCTCCTTAGAGCGCTTTCCAATACCCCATTGCAGGTGGATGTAACCTTTTTAAATGTGAAAAGTCATGTGTCCATAAATACGTCTGCCAATCATTTAAATAAGTTTTACACCACCCTGGATGATATCAGGAACCGCAAATTTGATGGTCTGATTATTACCGGAGCACCGGTGGAGGACATTACCTTTGAGCAGGTGGATTACTGGGATGAAATCTGCGAGATTATGGACTGGGCAGAGACCCATGTGACCAGCACTCTTCATATCTGCTGGGGGGCTCAGGCGGGCTTTTATCATTACTACGGAATTAACAAGAGACAGCTTTCCGAGAAGCTTTTTGGCGTGTATGACCACAAGGTATCCAATCGTAAGATTCCTCTGGTAAGGGGCTTTGACGATATTTTCTTAGCACCTCATTCCCGCCATACGGAGACTCCGGCAGAGGAAATTCATGCCTGTAAGGAGATTACCGTTTTGGCAGAAAGCAAGGATGCAGGTGTGTTCCTTGCCATTGCGCAGGAGGGTAAGAAGATTTTTGTAAACGGTCATCCGGAATATGACAGATATACCTTGAATAATGAATATTATCGTGATTTGAATAAGGGGCTTCCCATTCATATTCCATACAACTATTATCCAGAGGATGACCCTACCCAGAAGCCACTGCTTCAGTGGAGAAGTCATAGCAACAATTTGTATAGCAATTGGCTAAACTACTATGTTTATCAGGTGACCCCATATGAATTATAATAAAAAACTTATTTATCATAATCCTTTAAGCTGCCCCGAGGATGTGAAGGACTTTGTCTTAGAGGGCAGTGCGAAAATATCCTTTGAGGATGGTAAGATGCGTCTGGAAAATGCCATGGATGCCTCCAATGGACAGAAGGCCAATTATGTGCTTTGGTGCCCGGAGGATTTTCCTTCCGATGTGTATATCGAGTGGGATTTCCGTCCATTAAGAGAGCCGGGACTTTGCATTCTCTTTTTTGCAGCCCGGGGAAAGGATGGTCAGAGTATCTTTTCAGAGAATCTGGCGAAACGTACCGGAGAGTATGTGCAGTATCATCATGGGGACATCAATGCTTTTCATGTGTCCTATTTTCGGAGAAAAGAACCGGATGAAAGAGCCTTCCATACCTGCAATCTGCGAAAAAGCTACGGCTTTCACCTGGTAGCCCAGGGGGCGGACCCGATTCCGGGGGTAGAGGATGCCAGGGAGATGTACCATATCGGTGTACTGAAAAAGGATAATGTAGTGAAATTTTATGTAAATGAGCTGGAAGTATTCTCTTTTGAGGATGACGGAAGGACTTATGGAGATTTGCTTAAAGGGGGAAAAGTCGGATTTCGGCAGCTGGCACCGCTGGTGGCGGAGTACAGTGATTTGAGGGTGTACGAAATCTGATGGAGAGATTGCATGCAGAATAAGGACAGGAAGGTCTATAAAAAGCTTCCGTACAAGTATTTGATTGCATTGTGCATTATCGGTCTGGTAACGATGCTGGTAATAGCGTTTGTGGCATGGTCGTACTACGATTATCAGAGAGAATGTCAGCAGGCGGCCGGGCGGGAGGCAGAATATAAAGCTACCCGCATTGTAAACCAGATGGATGAAAAACTGGAGAATATGCGGCAGTATTATATTGCATCCGTGGAAAATGATGAGATTCTGTGGTTTTTGGAGAACGAACTGCATTATTCGGATTACAGCTACTATAAGAGCACCTATGATACGCTGGCATGTACCAAGCTTTTTGGTGGTTATGTGGGTGGCTTTACCTTTGCCAATTTTAATACCGGCTGGGTGTTGAATAATAAGGGACTTTTCCCTATGGCAGATACGGCAAACAGTGATATTTTGTACGATTTGTTTGAGGAAGAGCATGAGGGCATCGGGAAAAATTACTGGATATACGATAGAACCGTAGCCATTGAAAATACCATTGACAGAAACTACAGAGTAACCGTAGAAGCAGATGGATTAAGCCTTGTGATGAAGCTGCCGGCATCCAAATTAAACACCTATGCATTGCTGATAGCAAATGTAAACATGGGAGAGTGGAAGTCAGAGCTTCGCAGCTGGATAGAGGAGCATGAGCAGCTGGTGATAGTATCTCCCGAAGGAAAGGTGATTTTGTCTACGGATGAGGGGTTATCCGAAGAAACCCTTCGTCTTTCTGCAAACGGGGAGGCGCTATCGGAAGCAAAGAAGGTTTCGGCAGGGCAGAGTACTTACATGGTGCAGGCGGCCAGAAGTGGTGTGCTTGGCTGGGAATACTATGTGTATTATGATTTGGCTCAGGGCAATTTCCCATCCATGCATTTTTCATGGGTATATATGTTTGCGTTGTTTCTTCTTATTGCTATTGGTTTTTTCATTGTAATCAATTTGATTTATCGTCCCATCAATCTGCTCATGCAGGGCGTTTCGGATACGGAACAGAAAATTGCCGGGAATGAAATTGATTATATTGCCAGTCGATTTGCGGATTTAAAGGATGATAAGAAAGCTTTGGAACAGGTGATGGGGCAGCAACAGGATAAGCTGCTTGAGCTGTTTGAGCTTCGCCTGATTCGTGGAGAGGTGCGCTCTAAGGATGAGTGGAATGAATATTTTGAGGAGCTGAATTTGGCTGCCGGTAAATATTTTGCCACCACAGTTATGGTAATGGACCTTCGCAAGGAGGATGAGGCACATAGTAATATAAATGAGGATGCTATCTGCTTAAAGATTGTGGAGGAATTGCCGGGGGAGCTTAAGAAGCTGGCATGGATGCCGCCGGTGTATAATGCCTGTACCATTTTCAGTATTTTCAGTGATGATAATGAACAGCAGCTTTTGGACCAGATTACAGAGTTTTATAATAAAATGCAGAAGCATGTGGAAGAGGAGTATGGTTATCAGATTCTGATGGGTGTCAGCACCACTCATACCGGATATCATCATATCCGGGCCGCGTATCGGGAGAGTGTCAATGCTCTCACCATGCAGAGCCGTGGAATTGCGGAAGATGTGGAGGCAATAGAAGGCTTATCCGATGAAAAGTGCCGGTTTTATCTTGCCAGCAGTACTATGAACGGGTCTACCTATAATAATAGCTTTGAAAAGGATATTCAGACGGCTATTACGGCCATTGGTAAGACACAGTGCTATAAGGTGGTGGACGAGTTCTCCGTATTTTTAAGTGAACTGGAGATTCATGATAAAGCTCTTGTGTATGTTCTGCGTTTTGTAAATACCATTATGCTGACGGCACTGGATGCGGAGGTGAATCTGGATAAGATTTATCCGGATGGTCTTAAAAAGGTGTATCAGGAGCTGATAGAGGTAATTGAACCGGCCAGAGTACGAAGATATATTAAATGTATGTTTGTGGACAGGGTACTGCAGGCCAGAACCGAGCTTTTGGAGGACAGCACCTACTCTATGATGGAAGAAATTGAACGGAAAATCGTAGAGTCCAAGGGTAATATTACCCTTACCGAGTGCGCGGACGCACTCGGTGTTCATCAGACTTATATATGGAAGATTTTAAAGATGGAAAAGGGGAAATCCTTTAGCGACTACCTGGAGGAGTACAAATTGAATGAAGCCAAAAGGCTGCTTCTCCAGACGGATATGACGGTGGCTGAGATTGCGCAGGAGTTAAATTACACCAATGCCCAGAATTTTATCCGTTTCTTCAGTAAGGGGACAGGAGTTACTCCCGGTAAGTTCCGAAAGCTGTATTAATAGTAAATTAACAGCGAATTCATAGAAAATTCATAATGTTTACGAAATAATCATTTTCTTTTTGGAGAGTTATCATTAAAAAGAAAATGATTATTTTATTGTAAAAATGCACAAAACTGTAAGGGGTTTCAATGTCCAATCCATACAAAAACCATATTTAACGCTTTATTCTAATAAAATGATTATAGATGTTATGCACAAAAAATGGTACGATTTATTCATAAAATATATGGAAAGGTGGTTATCTAATGGCTAAGGCAAAGAAGCAAAAAGGTTATGTGACCTTGAGTGATGGTACGACTGTTAAGATTAACCGTAAGAGCACCTGGGCGTATATGGTTCAGCATAAGTGGCTTTACTTTTTATTACTTCCCGGCTTTATTTACTTTATTATGTTCCGTTATGTTCCCATGGGTGGTCTTGTGATTGCATTTAAGAATTACAGTCCTTTCTTAGGTATCTGGGAAAGCCCATGGTGTGCATTTGATAATTTTAAAAGATTCTTCGACACCCCGGATTTCTGGAGACTGTTTAAGAACACGCTGGGTATCAGTATGCTACAGTTGTTTCTGTTCTTCCCGGCTCCCATTATTCTTTCTTTATTTTTAAATGAAGTAAGACACAGCGGATACAAGAGAGTGGTGCAGACACTGGTTTACATTCCTCATTTCGTATCATGGGTTATCGTAGCCAGCCTGACTTATCAGCTCTTTAATGTTACAGATGGTATTGTAAATGTCATTATTGAAGCAATTACCGGAAGCACCGTGGATGTGCTTGCTAAAAGCTCAACCTTCTGGGGCTTAATCGTAGGTCAGGTAATCTGGAAAGAAACCGGTTACGGTACGATTATCTTCCTCGCAGCGCTGGCGGGCGTTGACCAGGAAATGTATGAAGCGGCACGAGTGGATGGTGCAGGACGCTGGAGACTTATGTGGCACATCACATTACCCGCAATCAAGGGAACCATCATCATGATGCTTATCATGAGAGTCGGTGGTCTGCTTAACACAGGTTACGAGCAGATATTCCTTATGAGAAACGATTTGAACGTGGCAAGTGCGGAAGTATTTGATACATACATTTACACCCGAGGTATTGTGCAGGGACAGTATTCCTTCTCCTCTGCGGCAGGTATGTTTAAATCTGTTGTCGGAATGATTATGGTGCTTACGGCTGACCGTGTAGCGAAGCTGATGGGCGAAAGCGGATTATATTAATTAAGGAGGCAAATATGGCGAAAGAACCTAAATCGAAGTCTGGCGCTAAGGTAAAAAAGAGCCTTGGTGATCAAATTGTAGATGTAATCATTTATGTCGTTCTTGGTCTGGTGGCATTAAGTACCGTATTACCTTTCTTATATGTAATAGCCGGTTCCTTTGCAACAGAAAAGGAATTAACAGAAAAGGCCTTCTTCATTATTCCGGAGGTATGGTCCTTAAACGCATACAAATATGCAATTAACACAGCAAACATCCTTCGCGGTCTCAGAAACTCTGTTTTCTTAACCGCTCTTGGAACCTTTATGTGTATGCTGTTTTCTTTAACCTTTGCATATCCTTTATCAAAACCGGATTTCAGAGGTAAAAACTGGATTATGAATATGGTTATTGTAACCATGCT
>CAZOSU010000068.1:0-10351 GCA_964582515.1 uncultured Acetatifactor sp.
AGGTAAAGAATATGATTGTCAGTAAGGAGCTGGTGGAGAATGATGCACTGCCGTCGGTGCGAGGACTGGCGAAGGAGCTGAAAATCAGTGCACTGACAGTGAAAAAGGCCTATGACATCTTAGAAGAGGAGGGGCTTACGGTTACTGTTCACGGGAAAGGTACCTATGTGGCGGCCACGAATACCCAGCGTGTGCGGGAGGAGTACTGCAGGGAAGTGGAAAAGGACTTGGAGCTTGCTATAGGTAAGGGGAAAAGATACGGTCTTGAAAAAACAGAGGTGAGAGAGCTGTTTGAAATGATTATGGAGGAGTGGTGAAAAAATGATAAAGGTGGACAATTTACGAAAGGTATATAGTGGATTTCAGTTGGAGTGTTCCTTTGAAGTAATGCCCGGAAGGATTACCGGTCTGATTGGACCTAACGGTGTGGGAAAAAGTACCACATTTAAAGCGATTCTGGGGCAGATTTCCACAGATGGCGGAGAAGTCAGGGTCACTGGAAAGGATGCAAAGGAGCTGACCGTGCAGGACAGGCAGAAGATAGGTGTGGCACTGGCGGATTCAGGCTTTAGTGGGTATCTGACCATAAAGGGGATTATGGCAATTTTGTCAGAGATGTATGAGGAGTTTGACAAGGATGCCTTTGAAAGGCTTTGTAAGCAGTTTACTTTGCCCATGGATAAGCAGATTAAGGAGTTTTCCACAGGTATGAAGGCAAGGCTCAAGGTGCTGATAGCCATTACCCATAATGCTTCGCTGCTGATTTTGGATGAGCCCACTGCGGGACTGGATGTGGCTGCCAGAGAGGATATTCTGGATATGCTGCGCAGCTACATGGAGGAGGACGAGAATAGAAGTATTTTAATCAGTTCTCACATTTCTTCGGATTTACAGGGCTTATGTGATGACGTATACCTGATGAATGGTGGAAAGGTGGTGCTTCATGAGGAGATGGATACATTGCTTAATGAGTATGCTATTCTCAAGGTGGACGAAAAGCAGTATGCTGCCATGGACAAGACTTATCTTCTTTACCGGAAGAAGGAGAGCTACGGCTATAGCTGTCTGACAAGTGAAAGACAGTATTATCAGGAGAACTATCCCCGGTTGGTGGTGGAAAAGAGCTCTTTGGATGATGTGATTTTAACTGTTATGAGGGGGGAAAGGGTATGAAAGGATTATTAGTAAAGGATTTACAGATATTGCGCCAATCCAGCAGAATTATATATATGCTTGCAATTATATTTCTGTTTTGGGGATTTGCGTCCGAGGACAGCACTTTTATTATTGGTTATTGCACATTTGCCCTGTCATCGCTGGCGACCAGTACGGTAAGCTATGATGATTATGACAATGGTTTCTCTTTTTTATTTACACTGCCCATTACCAGAAGGACATATGTGTGGGAGAAGTATTTTCTGGCGGTAATACTCTGCGTGGTGTCAAGTGGCGGTTCTTTGGTGGCATGTATCATCATTTCGGCAATTAAGGGGAGCAATGTGACCCCCATGGAAAATCTGATAACAGCAGCTGCTGTGTGCATGATATGTCTTATCATGGTATCCGTCATGCTTCCTTTGCAGATGAAATTCGGTGCAGAAAAGTCAAAAACCCTTATGTTTGGCGTGATTGCGCTGTTTTTGATAGTGGGGTATCTGTTCACCTTCTCCATGGCGAGGCTCCAGAGTGCAGGTGCATTAAATACAGAACGGATAGAACTGCTTTTGGAGAAGGTAAACGGCGGGATTTGGTTTGGCGGTCTGGTCTTGCTTACGGCACTAATCGTGGCAATCACCGTGGCTATTAGTATGCGTGTGATGGCAAAGAAGCAGATGTAGGATTAATCCGGTATTACTCCTTTGAACTTCATCCATCTGGCAAGGTATACCATGGGGGTATCTAAAAGGCTGGTGAAGATATAAACTACATAGCTGGAAAGCATTACGGAGAGTAGTGTCCTGGTATCATACCATCCGGAAAAGGCAATAAGTGTAAAAAGGGCTGTGTTTAAAACCTGAGAAATCAGGGTGGCACCGTTGTTGCGGAGCCAGAGCAGCCTTTTTTTGTCGCCTGTCTTTTGGGTGGTAAAATTCCAGAAGCGGTGGTAGAGCCATACATCAAAGCGCTGGGAAATCACATACCCGGTAAAGCTGGCCAGCAGCATTCTGGGGGTGGTGGAGAAGATGGCATGCAGGTGCCCGCTTACCCAGTCGGCTTCTGTGGGGGTATATAGCAGGAAATATTGGGTAAACAGCAGCATGACAACGGAGGCAAAAACACCCAGCCACACGGCCCTGGAGGCATATTCTTTTCCCTCATTTTCACTCAAAATATCAGTAATCAGATAGGTGGAGGCAAACATTACATTGCCCAGCGTCTGTTCCATGCCGAAGGCTTCTATCAGGATTAATACCTCTATATTGGCAAAAACCGTGGCAAGAACCGTCATGGAGAAAAGACCATTTTTACCAAAAAGTCTGTATGCAATTACAACCATACCGTAAATTAACAGTACGGAACCAATTAATAAAAGTTCATTTCTCATGATAAGTCTCCTTAATCTCCCACACCAAAGTCCGTGTTATGCAGTAAAATATCTACCCGTGCATCGGAGGCGTAATAGGGCAAAAGCTGCTCTACAAATGTGGAAATCACCGACATATCGGGCTTAATAATAGTTTTGTTTTCTACAAAAATATTAATACATACACGTTCAAAATATTGTAATCCTGTTTCAATGTCCTTTCGCATGCTTTCTAATGTCTGGCCGGTAAGACCAAATAAAAGACAGCACTCGTTAAAGCCTTCGGCAATTCGTTCCGGTCTTTTCTCAGAGATGCCTTTCTTCAGAATATTTTCCCTAAAATCATAGTCAAAGCTTTCCACACCGATTTTAATTTTCAGCTCCGTGCCTGCCTTGGCAAAGGCTTCACGCAGGGCAGGTATTTCATGGCGGTAAAGATAATGGCATTCAAAATGCAGGGTGTGGATTTCCTTTTCGTGGCATAAGGAGAGCAGCTCCCGTAGTGTTTCCTCTCCGAGCTCAGGAAAGCTGCCGGAATTGATGACCTCCAGATGGTGGTATACTCCGGTTACCTGTGACAATACTTCCTTGTTCAATGCAAGGTTTGCCGCCAGGTCAGGGCTGCTGTCCAGATGATAATCACAAAAGCTGCATCTGCGCCAGCCACAGCCCCTGCCACGCAGAAGGACGATTTCTCTGGGATTTTTTTCGTGGATAATGCTGTAACGCTTCATGGATTCCTCTTTCGCGGGCAGGTTTCTTCAGACCTATTTTCCCAATATGCCCGGTTCTGAAGAATAATAAAAAAGCGCCCACTAAGGGCGCAATAATATCGTATAATTGCCCATAGTTTTGTTTATAGACAGGATGGTTTCGAACTGTCTGCATGGTGCATTATACCACAGAGGGAAGTTTTGTCAACGGAATTTTTGTGGTGGAAACGCAAGGGGTATGGTACACTATAGATAGTGATTTTAGGAGTGGATGATATGAGCCTTCGATTTTATTTTGGCCCCTCCGGGGCAGGAAAAAGCTATAAGCTTTATAGAGAATTGTTGGACAGAGCACACGCCTGTCCCAAGACAAATTTTCTGGTAATTGTGCCGGACCAGTTTACCATGCAGACCCAGAAGGATTTGTGCTCCCTAAGTGAGCGGGGCGGTATTATGAATATTGATGTGCTCAGCTTCGGACGCCTGTCCCATCGTATTTTTGAGGAGGTGGGGGGCGGTGATACACCTACGCTGGATGATACGGGAAAGAGTCTGGTGCTGCAGCGGGTAGCAGGTGCCATGAAGGAGGAGCTTCCTATACTTGGTGCCCATCTTCATAAGCAGGGCTATATTCACGAGGTGAAAAGTGCCATTTCGGAGTTCATGCAGTACGGAATTTCCGTGGCGGATATGCCAGGGCTTATTTCCTTTGCTAAGGAGCGGGGGGCACTCAGCTTAAAATTAAAGGATCTGGAGTGCATATATAAGGGCTTTATGGAGTATATACAGGGGCATTTTATCACCACGGAGGAGCGGCTGGATTTGCTAAGGAACGCCCTTCATAAGTCAGAGCTTTTGCCGGGAAGTGTGGTGGTGTTTGATGGTTTTACCGGCTTTACGCCTATTCAGAACCGGCTCATCGGAGAAATCATGTCTTTGTCGCAGGAGACCATTGTGACCCTTACCTTGGGAGAGGGGATATCACCCTACCAGGTGGGAGGAGAGCATAGCCTGTTTTATTTAAGTCAGAAAACAGTGAAGGATCTGACCCGCATTGCTACGGAACGCAGAGTGGAAAGAGGCAGGGATGAGTTTATACCGGGCGGAGCCAGATTTTCCCAAAGTAAGCCCTTGGCTTATTTGGAAAAGTCTCTTTTTGCTACAGGCAGCAAGCCCTATGAAGGGGTGCAGGAGGACATCTGCCTTCTGGAGGCTTCTTCTCCCAGAGAAGAGGTGCATCAGGTGGGACTTGTGCTGGAGGAAATGGTGCGTGAGAAGGGGCTTCAGTATCGTGACATTGCACTTATCTGTGGCAATCTGGAGAGCTATGCGTCGTACATTGAAGCGGAGTTTTCGGATATGGGGATTCCCTGCTATATCGATAAGACCAGGCAGATTTCCTTAAATCCCATGATTGAGTATATCAAGAGTGCGCTTGCACTGTATATTCGGGACTTTTCATACGAGGTGGTGTTTCATTATCTGAGAAGCGGGCTGGCAGATTTTACCTTAGGAGAGGTGGATGAGCTGGAGAATTACGTGATTTCCACAGGTATCCGCGGGCGGAAAAGCTGGCATCAGGAATTTACCCATAAGACAGCAAAGATGGGTCAGGAGGAGGAGGCCCTTTTGGCTGTCAATGCCCTGCGCAGACGTCTGGTAGAGAGCGTATCTGCCTTGGAGGGAAAAAATAAGCAGACTGCAAGGCAGCATGTGTTGCAATTATACAGCTTCCTGACAGAGAGCTGCGTGGAGCAAAAGCTTAAGGATATGGCAGCTATGTTTGAGGAGCAGGAGAATCTGACCGGAGCCAAGGAGTATGACCAGATATACCGTCTGGTGATGGAGCTCCTTACGCAGATACACGATTTACTTGGTGAGGAGGAGATTACGCGTCAGGAATTTCTGGATATACTGGAGGCAGGCTTTGGGGAAATAGAGGTAGGAACTATCCCCCAGAATGTGGACCGGTGCCTTGTAGGTGATATGGAGCGAACTCGTTTAAAGCAGGTAAAATACCTGTTTTTCCTGGGAGTGAACGATGGCAATATCCCGAAAAATGTGTCCAGGGGTGGTATTATCTCCGATATGGACAGAGAGTTTTTGAGAGAATCGGATTTGGAGCTGGCACCCTCTCCCAGACAGCAGATGTTTATTCAGAGGTTTTATCTTTATCTGAATCTGACAAAGCCTGCGCAGAAGCTGTATTTGTCCTATGCCAAGATGGGGAGCGACGGAAAGAGTCTGCGGCCGGCGTACCTTATAGATACCATAAAGCGCATCTTTCCGCAGATATCCGTTCTTCATCTGGCGGATAGGAAGCTTTCGGAGCGTATTGTGACACCAAAGGAAGGGATTCCATATCTGGCAGAGGGGCTTCGGAGGTACGCGGGAGCGGAGACGGAGCAGCTTACGCGGGAGGAGCTTTTTACTCTGTATCATGCATATGAAGAGCTGGAGGGGTATAAGAAGCTGGTAGAGAAGCTAAAAGCAGCAGCATTTCTGCGCTATCAGGACAGTGGCTTGTCTGCGGCAGTTTCCAGGGCACTTTATGGAATGCATCTGGAAAACAGTGTAACCAGACTGGAAACCTATGCGGCCTGTGCGTACCGGCATTTTTTGCAATATGGTCTTTCCCTAAAGGAGCGGGAAGAATTCGGCTTTGAAGCCGTGGATATGGGAAATATCTTCCACGGTGTGCTGGATGATTTTACGGAGCAGCTGGACGCAAGTGATTATACATGGTTTGATTTTCCTGAGCAGTTTGGCGTGGAGGCTGTGGAAAGGGCCATGGATAATCTGGCAGCGCAGTACGGAGCCAGTGTACTTTACAGCAGTGCACGGAATGAATATGCCATCGGAAGGATGAAGAGAATTTTATCCCGTAGTGTGTGTGTGCTGCAAAATCAGCTGAAAAAGGGAGAGTTTGTGCCGGAAGGACATGAGGTTTCCTTTAAATACACGCAGGATTTGGACAGTGTAAGCATCGCTCTTTCGCAGGAGGAGCGGATGCAGCTGCAGGGACGCATTGACCGTATTGATGTGGCTGAGGATGCGGAAAATGTGTATGTAAAGGTAGTGGATTATAAATCCGGGGACAAGCATTTTGATCTGGCAGCAGTGTATCATGGATTGCAGCTACAGCTTGTGGTGTACATGAATGCCGCATTGGAGCTGGAGGCGAAAAGACACCCGGAGAAGAATATTGTTCCGGCAGCCATTTTGTACTACCATGTGGCAGACCCCATGGTGGAGGTAGAGGGCGAGGAGTCAGCGGAGGATTTAAACCGGCGTATTTTGATGGAGCTTCGTACCAAAGGTGTGGTAAACAGCAGAGAGGATATTATCGACAGGCTGGACCGTTTTGTGGGAAGCAGGTCCGACGCTATTCCGGTAGAGAAAAAAAAGGACGGCAGTCTTGGAGCGCGCTCCAGCGTCATGAGCAGTGAGGAGCTGGAGGTGGTATCGGGCTATGTCAGTCACAAGGTACGAAGTATCGGCAGGGAGATATTACAGGGGAATAAGCAGTGCAGCCCTTATGAGCAGGGAGACAGAAGTGCCTGCACCTTCTGCAGCTATAAAAAGGTGTGCGGCTTTGACCCGGCAGTGCCCGGCTATGAGAAACGGATTTTAGAGAGCTTGCCGGATGCAGAGGTATTAAAGAGAATGAAGGAGGAGGCCTGAGCATGGGATTTTCATATACACCGGACCAGCAGAAGGTCATAGACCTTCGAAATCGTAATATACTTGTTTCCGCCGCGGCAGGAAGTGGTAAGACAGCTGTATTGGTGGAGCGTATTATCCGCATGGTATGTAATGAGGAGCAGCCTGTGGATATCGACCGGCTGTTAATCGTAACGTTTACTAAAGCAGCTGCGGCGGAGATGCGTGAGCGTATTTCGGTGGGGATTGCAAGGGAGCTTTCGCAGCACCCGGAAAGTGAGCATATTGCAAGACAGGCAACGCTTCTTCACAACGCGCAGATTACTACCATTGACAGCTTTTGCCTATATATTTTAAGGAATCATTTCAATGAAATCGGTCTGGACCCGGCGTTTCGGATTGCGGATGAAGGCGAGATAAGGCTGCTCTCCGCTGATGTAATGGCGGAGCTGATGGAGGATTATTTTACGGAGCGTACCCCGGCTTTTACGGAGATGGTGGAGTTTTTCTGTCCCACAGGGAAGGAAAAGGTGCTGGAGGAGCAGGTGAAGGAGCTTTTTAAAGTGGCATGCAGTAATCCATGGCCAAGGCAGTGGCTCCTTGCGAGGAAGGCGGATTACGATATTTCTTCCGTGGAGGAATTAGAAGGGGCTTCTTTTGCCAGGCATCTGCTGGGGCACCTGGGGAAAATATGCAGAGATATTCATAAAGAATACCAGGCGCTTTTACAGCTTTGTCAGGAGCCGGATGGTCCCTACATGTATGCAGAGATGGTGGAGGACGAATGTGGAATGGTAGAAAAGCTACTTACCTGCAGGAGTCTTACCCAGTTTTCATCAGCCTTTGACAGTATTAGTTTCGGCAGGCTTTCCTCCAGGAAGGACGAGTCCGTAAATGCAGATAAGCGTCAGCTGGCCAAGGATAAGCGGGACGCCTTAAAAAAGCTGATTGTGGGGACGGCGGAGAGGTATTTTTCCCTTCCCCTTGAGACCGTGGTTTCCCATATGCAGAAATGTGCCACCCCAGTAAATGCTCTTGTGGATGTGACAGTGGAGTATTATGACCGCTTTCTGGCGGCGAAGCAGGAGAAGAAGCTGGTAGACTTTTCTGATATGGAGCATTATGCGCTGGATATTCTGCTGCAAAGAGAGGGGGATAAGGTGGTTCCCAGCAATGTGGCCAGGGAGTACCAGGAATATTTCCATGAGATACTTATCGATGAATATCAGGATTCCAATCTGGTGCAGGAGTATCTGCTTAAGGCCATTTCCGGCGAAGAAATGGGCAAGTATAACCGATTCATGGTAGGGGATGTGAAGCAGAGTATTTATAAGTTCCGTCTGGCCAGACCGGATTTGTTTCTGGATAAGCAGCGCAGCTATACCCACCAGGACAGCCTTACCCAGCGTATTGACCTTAGCCGGAATTTCCGCAGCCGCAGAGAGGTGATTGATGTGGTGAACGGTATTTTTGAAGGCTTAATGGACGAGGATAAGGGCGGCATTGTCTATGACGGGGATGCAGCACTTTATGTGGGCGCACAGTACGAGGAGGCACCCGGCATGGAAGGGGAGCTGCTCCTTATGGAGGACGATAGCCAGCTGTTAAAGCTATCGGGAAAAGAGCTGGAGGCAGAAATGATTGCCCAGCGCATCAAGGAATTGCAAAGGGAGCTTATGGTGACGGACAAGGAGAGTGGTAACCTTCGCCCGGTCAGATATAGGGATATGGTAATTTTACTTCGTACCGGCAGTGGCTGGGACGAGGAATTTAAGCGTGTGCTGGAAAAGGAAGGGATTCCTGTTTACATAACATCGAAAACCGGTTATTTCAGCGCGCAGGAGGTGCAGGAGCTTTTAGCTTTTCTGCGAATGCTTGACAATCCCACCCAGGATATCCCCTTGTATGGGGTATTGAAATCCATATTTGGCGGCTTTTCGCAGGAGGAGATTTCTCTTGTGCGCTGCAGGAATAAGAAATGTTCTCTCTGGGAGAATGTGTGCTTCTATGCAGAGCAGGGAGAGGATGAGGCTCTTAGAGGAAAATGTGAGATTTTCCGGCAGCAGGTGGATAAGTACCGGGCCTACAGTATTTACATGCCCATCCGCCGGCTTTTAGAGACATTGGCAGATGAGTATCATTATATGGCCTATGTTTCCGGCATGCCAGGAGGAAGCAAGAGAGTGGCCAATGTGGAGATGCTCTTTACCAAGGCTTCGGCTTTTGAGGGCACCAGTTATTTCGGACTGTTCCACTTTGTAAGATATATCGAAAAGCTGGAGAAGTACGATGTGGATTTTGGAGAGGCAGATGTGCTGGATGAAAATGCGGATGTGGTTCGTATTATGAGTATTCATAAGAGTAAGGGTCTGGAATTTCCGGTGACCTTTGTAGCCGGACTGGGGAAGCGTTTTAACATGCAGGATGTGAACAGTAGCTTTTTGCTGGACGCGGATATGGGGATTGGTACGGATTATGTAAACCATAGGGAGCGCTACAAAGTGAAGAATCTCCGACGTATGGCACTTTCAGAGAAAATGAGGGAGGAAAATCTGGCGGAGGAGCTCAGAGTGCTTTATGTAGCACTGACCAGACCCAAGGAAAAGCTGATTATGACGGCATGTGTGAAAAATGCACAGGCACTTTGGGATAAATACAGCACCCGAAGGGAGGGGCGTCTAAGCTATCTGGAGTTTATGAATGCAGCCGGGTATCTGGATTACCTTCTTCCGGTGCTGCCCAGGGAGCATGTGCAGGTGCGTATTTTTTTTGAGGAGCATCTGGTGGCAGAAGAGGCAAGGGAGCAGATGACCTTAGAGGAGAAAAGGTATCTTTTAGAGAAAGGCGCGGATAGGGTGTCTGGGGAGCTTTTCACGGAGCTGCGGGAGCGGTTTTCCTATCGCTATGCATATGAGAATTTAAGTCAGCTTCATACCAAGACCAGTGTTTCTGAGCTGAAAATGGCAGCTATGGCAGAGAAGGATGAGCAGGCGTATGAGGCCTTTGGCCATGGGGAGGAGCGACGGAAGGAATATGTACCGGACTTTATTGCGGAGACACAGGAGCATATCAGTGCCACCACCAGAGGTAACGCCTTTCACAGGGCTATGGAGATTCTGGATTTTGACAGAGTGCTTGGTCAGGGGGAGGATATCAAATCCCTTTTGGAGGAGCAGCGTGAGGCCGGAAGGCTGACGCAGGAGTATTTCCGGGCGCTCAGTATAAAAAAGCTTCGTAATTTCTTTAACACATCTCTTGCCCGGGAGATGTGGGAGGCCGCCGGAGAGGATATGCTTTTCAGGGAGCAGCCCTTTGTGTACAGTATTGCGGCAAACCGGCTGCGGGAGGAGTTCCCTGCCACGGAAAGAGTGCTGATTCAAGGTATCATCGATGCCTTTTATATTAAGAATGGGAAAATCATTCTGGTGGATTACAAGACCGACAGAGTGGA